>NZ_WXEX01000020.1 GCF_009877435.1 Heliomicrobium gestii
TTACATTTTTAATTTTTGTTTACTCTTCGACTGTCTATGCGTTACAAACTCCTAAAGTACTTTTAGATGGTAGAGAACTATTCTTCGATGTCCCTCCGATAATCGAAAACGGAAGAATCTTAGTACCTGTTCGAGCGATTTTTGAAGAGTTGGGCGCCAATTTAACATGGAAAGGTATTACGCAACCAATAATTGCCTCGAAAGGAAATACAACCATTGAACTGCAAGTTGGTAGTTACACTTCTTTTAAAAACGGTAAACAAATAATTCTAGATGTTCCCCCAAGAGTAATAAATGATCGTACATTAGTACCATTACGTTTTGTTAGTGAAGCCTTAGATGCTGAAGTAAATTGGAACTCTTATACACATACAGTATCCATAAATTCTCAAGTTTCCGAACCTCCCTCATACAAGCTACCCATTTCTGAAAAAAAGACAACACAAACTGAGGAAATTGAGACACCTTCCTTGCCTGCCGATTATAGCTCGTCATCTTCCATGCAAAAACCTACACAAACTAAAGAGATTGAGACCTGGTCGTTACCTCCGGATAACAATTCGTCATCTACTCAACAAAAAAATAGCCAAAATAATGAATCCGGTTCCACGGGCTCTCCTAATACTAATGTAGATTCAAACTCCTCATCATCCCAATCTCCGGCAACCCCAAAACCCACTTCGCCAAGCACGGGAGAAATAAACAGTAGTGGGATAGATATCCCCCAAAGCTACAAAGATAGAGATGCTAATTTTAATAATTCTCCGAGCACATCGGGGGGCACCTCCAGTCCCGTAGCAACCCCGGATCGCGATTCACTTCCAACTCCGGCAACTCCTAAAACCACAACCGATACCTCACTTGGTACGGGTAGTGGAAATGTCAATTCGCAAGACTATATGAACAGACCCCCTCAATTTTAATTAATCAACCCATCTAACTCATGTGTAAAAATCTTGTGGCCGTGCATAAATTAAGTTTATTAGCTATTATTTATAGCACTAAACGTAGTAAAGCATGTTCGCCGGATTGAACTTACTACCAATAAAACAAACACTATAATCAGAATCAACTTATAACTGCATATAAAAAACGGAAGGCCGTAAACCTATAATCAATTCTCATAGGTTACGGCCTTCCTCTTTTAGACTGGAAATACTATCTAGAATAATGGCGGAGGGAGTGGGATTCGAACCCACGGTAGAGTCACCCCTACAACGGTTTTCAAGACCGCCGCCTTCAACCGCTCGGCCATCCCTCCGCATTCACCGGAGCGTTGCGCCCCGGTGGAAAGACGTGAATTATATTACCATAGACCCTCCGAAAAGGCAATGGGGATTCCCTTTCCAGGTAAGGAAAGTGAAGGCTCAGCCGTTGAATGGCTTCCCCTTCCCCTACGCCTCCACCTCAACGATGATCTCCACCTCGACGGGCGCGTTCAGCGGCAGTTCAGCCACGCCGACAGCGGAACGGGCGTGTTCGCCTGCGGTGCCGAAGACCTGCTTGAAGAACTCCGATGCGCCGTTGAGGACGGCAGGCTGGCCGGTGAAGCCGGCGGCGCCGTTGACGAAGCCGGTCACTTTGACGATGCGGACGATCCGGTCGAGGCTGCCGATCACGGCTTTGACGGCGGCCAGGCAGTTCAAGGCGCAGAGGCGGGCGGATCGGGCCGCTTCTTCTGCGGTCAGGTCGGCGCCGACCTTGCCGGTGTGAAGCAGCACACCTTTCAGGAAGGGCAGTTGACCGGCCGTAAAGACGAGATTGCCTGTCCGGACCGCGGGGACGTAGGCGGCCACCGGCGGGATGACTTCCGGGAGTTCGAGGCCCATGGCGTTGAGTCGTTCTTCTACTGAGGGGTTGAGATTGTCTTCCTCCTGGGGAATGACCGTCAGCATACCACTCCACCCTCTTCACGTTTTGTCACTGCGCCATGTGAGCGCCTGTTCCTTTTTCCACACCGATGGCCCTTTTTCCTGTACAAAGCCTGCTCAGTTGGAACCTTTTCCTGCAATGACATTACGCCTAAACCTCTGATCGTTCATCCGGTCATTTCTGCCTCTCGCCAAGCCTATCGCCCTGTCACTGCGCCCGCTCAAAGGCGGCCACACAGTTCTTCCCACGTCGCTTCGCCTCGTAGAGGGCCACATCAGCCCGCTGGATCAGCTTCTCCAGGGTCTTGCCGTCTTCCGGGAAGGCGGAGACGCCGATGCTGAGGGTGACGTACTGGATGTGGTCGTCGCCGATCTCGATGGGGGTCTGTTCGATCCGTTTGCGGATGCGGTCAGCGATGCCGACGCCCATGTCCTTGGTGGCGCCCATGAGGATGATGGTGATCTCCTCGCCGCCGAAGCGGACAGCGATGTCCTCTTCCCGGAGGCAGTTGCGCACGTTGGCGGCCACCATCCGCAAGGCCTTGTCGCCGGCGTCGTGGCCGAAGGTGTCGTTGAACTTTTTGAACTGGTCGATGTCGGCCATGAGCAGGCTGAAGCGCCGATCTGTGTCGTGGGCCTGAGCGACCATCGATTCCATCGTCTGTTCCAGGTAGCGCCGGTTGTGCAATCCCGTCAGGGGATCGATCAGGGAGAGACGGCGGTTGTGGTCGATGAGCCGCATGTTGCTGATCGTCGGGGCGGCCAGGGCCAGGAGGCTGCGGACGACTCGCGCCGTCTGGTCGTCAAAGAAGCCGGCACTGCTGCTGTAGAGGTGCAACACGCCCACGACCTGGCCGGCGACGCTGAGGTTGGTGCAAAAATAGCTGCCCGAGTCGGCGTTGATCTCATGGGCGGGGCAGCCGTACTCGATCCGGGCGTCTTTGACGATCAGGTCGACGCCCGAGGCAAAGGCCTTGCAACGGGCCGGCTGGAAATCGCCGCTGAAGTGAAAGCGCGAATCAGCCCACTGGATGAGGGCCTGCCCCTGGGTCGGGTTGGTCACGGCCCGCAGCAAGATGGCGTCCAGCTTGCCGTTGGCGCGGCCGAGACGGCGCAGGTAGTGGGCCAGGATGGTGTAGACCTCATCCTCCGTCGTCGCCCGGGCGAAGTCGATGGAGCAGGTCAGGAGCAGTTCCTCCTGGCGTTTGCTTTCCATATATTCGGTGAGGTCGTTGAAGGTGACGATCATCGACTCGACGGCGCCGTCTTGGCCAAAGGTCGGCGTCTGGGTGAGAACGCCCCAGTAGATCCGATCGCCAGTGATGATGCCGATCTCCCGGTCTTTGAAGGGCGCTTTGCGGCGCGTGCCTTCCCAGCGGGCGATCTCCTCCGTCGGGATGGGCCGCCCATCGCGGTCGACAAAGGTGCAGTAGAACTCGGCCAGGGGATGGGGCAAGGGCTGATCTTCCGTGATCTGGAGGATCTCCCGCGCCGCCGGGTTGAGATCGAGCACGTCGCCCGCCGGCGTCAGGAGGAGGACCGCCTCAGTCAGGTTGTGGATCAGGGTCCGGTATTTCTTTTCCGAGCGCTGGATCTCCAGTTCCTTTTGCCTGCGGGCGGTCACATCGTAGAGGGTGACGATGATGCAACGGCTGGTGAGCACAGGGGAAGCCGAGACCATCAGCCACAGGCTGCTGCCGTCATGGAAGAGGAAACGCAAGAGTTGGTCGTAGACGGCTTGTCCCGTTTCGAGAAAGGCTTGGAATTGGTCTTCACTGGAACCGATAAGGCGCCCCGTCTCATCGAGGATCCGGACTTCCTGGCGCCACTCTCCCACCGTCAATGTCAAATCGGCCCGGTCCGGCAGGCGCAAGAGCTCACGGGCGCGCCGGTTCCACTCGATCAGGCGACCCTTCTCGGTGAGGATGAGGATCCCCTCCCGGGAGGCGTGAAAGCTGATCTGCAACCGTGTTTTTTCCGCTTCCAGCTTCTCCTGGGCGCTGGCCAGAGCGGTGATGTCGCGAAAGACGACGCGAATGCACGAGCCGCCTCGGAAGTCGCGGATCATCTCATAAGAGAGCCAGAGGTGGCGCTCCCCCGGCTTGGGCAGCGCCGCCGTGCAGTAGACGGCGTCGCGAGGCGTCCGCTGAATGAAGTCACGGTGCAGTTGCTCGGCTCCTTTGGCGTCCAAAAAGCCGGTGAATTCCCAGCCGAGGGCTTCGGCGCAGCTGTTCAATCCCAGCATGTCGGCGCCCAATGAATTGATCCAAAGCACGCGAAAGCTGTTGCCGTCCAGATCGGCGACGCCTTCGCCGATCTGGCTGAGGGCTTTGCGGCTGCGGGCCGCCTCCCCCTGGAGAACGGCGCGGTAGTTTTTGCGCACGGCCCGAACGATGTCAGAGTGGCTGACCATGCCGCAGATGTGCCCCTCGGGATCGCGCACGAGCAGGCGGCGGATGCGGTGCTGTTCCATGATGCGGGCCGCCTCGAAAAGGGACACGTCCTGGGAGACGGTCATCGGCGAGGGGCTCATGACCTCGGCGACACGGTTATCGAGGCTTTCGCCGCTGCGCACGAAGCGGACCACGTCCCGCTCGGTCAGGATGCCGACGGTCTTGCCCTGCCGATCGACGAGGAGGGAACTGAGGCGCTGGTCGTTCATGATGACAAAGGCGGCCCGGATGGCCGAGTTCACGTCGATCCGGTGCAAGGACGTGGACATGCAATCGGAGACAGTGAGCGGCTTTTTGAAAAACTCTTCTTCCAGCTTGCGAACCACATCAGTATAGGTGATGATCCCTTTGGCCGAGAGGATCCCCTTGTCATCGGCGCGGAGTTGGTGTTTGCGGTACAACTCGACGCCCGGTTCATCGACGGCGCAAGCGGGATCAACGCCTGTGACGACCAAGTGGCGGACTTTTTCCTTTTCCATGACATACAGGGCCTCATCGATCGGCACTGTTTCCGGCAAATGAACCAGTTGGCCCGTCATGACCGCCTCAACGGTTGTTTTCATCGGGTCAACGCCGGTGGCGACCAGCCGGACCAGGTCCCGTTCGGTGATGATGCCGACCACAGCGAGACCGCGCGCCACCAGCACGCTGCTGATGTTTTTGTCGCTCATCAGCGTGATGGCGTCAGCCAGCAGCGCCTCCCCCTGCAATGTTGCCAATTCCCTACTTGCGAGGGACGCCAGCGTATGCAATAGAGCCCCCTCCGTTTCAGCCAGAAAAAAGTCCCCTGCGCGATCATCCTGCGCTTGCTATTTTCAGGGTGTACACCCGCGAAATGGTCTGTCAGAAAGATGCATTTGTATAAGTGGATAAATACTATTTTTTCGGCACGAACCGTTTAAATCCTCCTGTGCCCATAAAGTAAGAGTCCCCAGAAGAGGAGACTCTTTGAAAGTCGGGGGAACGGGGATGGTTGTCTTTTGCCTGGCGCGACGCTCAAATCGCCGGGCCTGTCGGCGGTGATCCCGGCAGGTCCTATTGCGGCCGGATCACGTCGACGCCGCCCATGTAGGGGCGAAGGGCGTCGGGGATGATGACGCTGCCGTCGGCCTGCTGGTAGTTTTCCAGGATGGCGGCGACGGTGCGCCCGACGGCGAGGCCGGAACCGTTCAAGGTGTGGACGAACTCGGGCTTCGCTTTCGGATTCGGCCGGAAGCGGATGTTGGCCCGCCGGGCCTGGAAGTCTTCGAAGTTCGAGCAGGAGGAGATCTCCCGGTACGTTGCGAAGCTCGGCAGCCAGACCTCGATGTCATAGGTCTTGGCCGATGAGAAGCCCATATCGCCGGTGCAGAGGGTGATCACCCGGTAGGGCAGGCCGAGGAGCTGCAGGATGTGCTCGGCGTCGTTCGTCAGCTTCTCCAACTCCGCGTAGGAGTTGTCGGGGCGGGCGAACTTGACGAGTTCCACCTTGTTGAACTGGTGCTGGCGGATAAGGCCGCGCGTGTCCCGGCCGGCGGCGCCGGCTTCGGCGCGGAAGCAGGCCGAGTAGGCGCAGTGGTAGATGGGCAGGTTGTCGGCGTCCATGATCTCATTGGCGTAGAGGTTGGTCACAGGCACTTCCGCCGTAGGGATGAGGTAGTAGTCGGTGCCGGTGACGGCGAACATGTCTTCGGCGAACTTGGGCAGTTGGCCTGTGCCGAGCATGGACTGCCGGTTGACCAGATAGGGCGGCAGCACTTCTGTGTAGCCGCGCTGGGCGTGGGTGTCCATCATCAGGTTGATGACGGCCCGCTCGATCCGGGCGCCGAGGCCCTTGTAGACGGTGAAACGGGCGCCAGAGATCTTGGCGCCGCGCTGGAAGTCGAGGATGTTCAGGTCCTCGCCAAGGTCCCAGTGGGCTTTGATGGGGAAGTCGAAGCTGTTCGGACTTCCCCAGCGGCGCACCTCCACGTTGTCCGCTTCGGACGTGCCGACGGGGACAGAGGCGTGGGGGATGTTGGGGATGAAGAGCATCCGGTTGTCCATATCCAGTTCGATCTGGGCCAGTTCCTCATCGAGGCCTTTGATCTGGTCGCCCACCTGGCGCATCTCCACGATCATGTCCTCGGCGTCTTCCTTGGCCTTTTTCTTGCGGGCGATCTCGGCGGATACGGCGTTGCGCCGGGCTTTCAGGTTTTCCACATCCACCACCAGGGCGCGCCGGCGGCGGTCCAGTTCGAGAAAATCATCGAGCGAGATGGTGGCGCCCCGCTTTTGCAGGGCCTCCTGGACCACCTCGGGATTGGCGCGGACAAATTTAGTATCCAGCAAAGGGGATCCCTCCCGGATCAGAATAGAGAAGGCCTGCGGGCAGTCCGCCTGCCGGCCCGTATGGGTCGGCCACAGTGGCTTCTCATGCCGCAGGCCGCTGGGTTGCCGGGGCCGTGCGCGAGGGGTTGGCGCAGGCGGAGCCAGAGGGCTCCGCCGCAAGGCAAATCAGCCGAGGTTGACGTATTTTACGCCACAGACGCCGTCAATCTTGGCCAGGTCGGCCAGAACGACGTCGGGCACAGGGCCGTCGACGTTGAGGATGGCGAGGGCGATGCCGCCGAAGTCCTTGCGGCCCAGGTGCATGCCGGCGATGTTGACGTTATGTTCGCCGATGATCGTGCCCAGTTGGCCAATGATCCGCGGTTTGTCCGTATGGGGAACGACGAGCATGTGGCCTTCGGGGGCCATATCCATGTCGTATTCGTCGATGCGGACGAAGCGGGGCTTGTTCCGCAGCAGCGTGCCGGAGACCTGGTGTTTGCCCTGGTCGGTCTCGACGACGACGCAGATCTGGACGGCATAGTCCTGCACGTCGGGGGTCTTGGCTTCCATGACCTTGATGCCCCGCGATTTGGCGACATGGGGGGCGTTGACGTAGTTGACGGACTCTTCGAGGGCGTGCTTGAGCAGGCCTTTGAGCAGCGTCGTCGTCAGGGGGGTCACGTCATACTTGGCCACGTCGCCTTTGAAGGTGATGCCCACCTTTTCGATGCGGCTGCCGATGTTCTGGCCGAGGTAGCTGCCCATCTTCTCCACCAGGTTGAGGTAGGGTTGGAAGACGGCCATCATCTCCTGCTTGACCGCCGGGATGTTGACGGCGGCGCTGACGGCTTCGCCGCGCAGGACGCGCAGGATGTCGTAGGCCACGTCGATGGCCACGTTGACTTGGGCTTCCTTGGTGGAGGCGCCCAGGTGGGGCGTGACGGTGACCTTGTCAAGGCCGAAGAGGGGGCTTTCGGTGCAGGGCTCTTTTTCAAAGACGTCGATGCCGGCGGCGGCCACTTTGCCCGACTCGATGGCTTGGCACAGGGCTTCTTCGTCGATGATGCCGCCGCGGGCGCAGTTGACGAGGCGGACGCCATCTTTCATGATGGCGAACTGCTCCGTGCTGATCATGCGATAGGTGTCTTTCGTCTTGGGCATATGGACGGTGATGAAGTCGGACTGGCGGAAGACGCTGTCCAGGTCGGTGACGGTGACGCCGAGGCTCTTCGCTTTTTCCACGGAGGCATAGGGGTCGTAGGCGATGACGGTCATGTCAAAGGCGCGGGCGCGCTTGGCCACTTCCGATCCAATTTTCCCCAGTCCCAGGATGCCCAGGGTCTTGCCTTTTAATTCAATGCCGGTGTACTTGCTGCGATCCCACCGACCGTTTTTCAGGGACATGTTGGCGGCGCCCACGTTGCGGGCGATGGCCAGGATGTGGGCCACCGTCAGTTCGGCGGCGGCGATGGTGTTGCCTTCGGGGGCGTTGACGACAACGATGCCTTTTAGGGTGGCGGCCTCTACGTCGATGTTGTCGACGCCGACGCCGGCCCGGCCGATGGCTTTCAGCCGGTCGGCGGCCTCGATGATCCGCTTGGTGATTTTCGTTTCGGAACGAACGACGACAGCTTCATAATCGGCGATGATCTCGACGATCTGGTCTTCCGTCAGTTTCAGTTTTACGTCGACGGCGACATCGCCGGCCGAGGTGAGGACGTCAATCCCTTTTTCCGAAATCGGGTCGCATACAAGCACGCGCATGGTTAGAGTAACCCCTTTCTTGACATGATCACATTTTGTGCGGCCTTGACGCCGCTGCCGAGTTCAATCGGCACGCCCAGTTCCTTGAGGGTCATTTCCAGGGCGCCGATGGTGGCCAGGATATCGAGGTGCTGTACGTACCCGAGGTGGCCAATGCGGAAGATCTTGTTCTCCAGCTTCTTCTGGCCGCCGGCGAGCACCACGTTGTAGTCTTCGCGCATCTTGCGGTTGATCGCCCGGGCCTCGATGCCGGCCGGCGCCCAGACGGCGGTGACAGCGGCAGAGGCGACGGCGTCGTCGGCCAGCGGTTTCAGCCCCAGGGCTTTGACGCCGGCGCGGGTGATGTCCCGCAGGTAGATCTGCTTGGCGAAGATGTGGTCCAGGCCTTTTTCCTGGAAGAGCTTCAGGGCTTCCCGCAAGCCCGCGAGTTGAGGGATGGCCGGGGTGACCGGGGTCTGGCCTTTCTCGAGGAACTTCTTCGCCGAGCCCAAATCCCAGTAGAACTTGGGCGACGTCGACCGCTCGTAGGCCGCCCAGGCGCGGGGGCTCACGGAGACGAAGCAGACGCCCGGCGGGATAAGGAAGCCCTTTTGGGCAGCGGTGACGATGACATCGAGGCCCCACTCGTCGGTTTTGACCTCCATGACGCCGAGGGCGGAGACAGAGTCGACGAGGATCAGGGCCGGGTGGTCGCCCCGGACTTGGCCGAGGCCTTGGAGGTCGTTGCAGACACCGGTGGCCGTTTCATTGTGGGTGACGAGGATGGCCTTGTATTCCTTATGCACATCGGCAGCCAGCCTCTCGCGAACCACCTGCAGGTCGACAGCGGCGCCCCATGGGAAGTCCACCTTGTCGACGATGCAGCCGTGGGTCTGGGCGATGGTGGCGAAGCGATCGCCAAAGGCGCCGATGGATAGGGCGAGGACTTTGTCGCCGGGAGAAAGGAAGTTGACGATGGCCGCTTCCATACCGCCTGTCCCGGAGGAGGGCAGGATGAGGACGTCGTTGTTCGTCTGGTAGGCGTACTTGACGCCGTCGGTGACATCGTCAATGAGGGCTTTGAAACTCGATCCTCGTTGATTGAGCAGCGGTTCGGACAACGCCCGCAGGAGCCGTGGCGGCACGGGCGTCGATCCCGGCAGCATGGGGGTTTCTTTTTCTTGCACGAAGAAGCGCTCCTCCTTTTGTTCTACGGGCCGTTCTCCAGACCATTACCGAAGATGACTGGGGGGAAATAGAAAAACCCCTCGTTCCTTGACACTACTGTCAGGGACGAGAGGTTAGTACCCGTGTTGCCACCCTGCTTGACCTTTCTTCGAAATATCCGCAAAAAGGCCCGCTCAACATGCGTAACGGACATGACCGGGACGGCTCATCGCCGCCAGCTCAGGGGTGGAAATTCACCGGACAAATCGGGTTGGCTCGCAGCGACCGCCAACTTTCTGAACCGTTGTGCCGATTACTGTTCCCCGTCTTCGCTTCTATCGAGGTTCGACGTTATCATGGAGTGTAGCACAGGTGTTGCCGATTGGCAAGTCATTTCATGTTAAAAATTTGCGCCTCTCTCAAAAAGCCGTCGATGCAGCCGTTGACCGCCTCGGGATTGTCCAGGTTGGTGGCATGGCCGGCGCCGTCGATCAGCCGGTGACAGGCCTGGGGGATGGCCTCGCAGATGAAGCGGTGTTGCCGTCGCATCATCCACTCGGCGTCGCCTTCGAGGACCATGGTGGGGCAGGTCACCTTCGGCAGGTCGGCCAGCGTCTCCATGCGGCAGGCGATCTCCCAGATCAGGTTCCACCGTTCTTTCGGTTGCTGCACCGTCACCCGGTAGAAGTACTCCTCCAACTCCGGATGGAAGAGGCTGAGCCCCTTGGCGTGCATGCGGGCGATCTTTTCCATGGAGGCAAAGCGCAACGTCAGTCCGTAAAAGAAAAAGGAGAAGCCCTGCAGGGACACGTCGATCAGCTCGCTGAAAAACCGCTTCAGCGAACGCGCCTGCAGGGTGATGGCCAACCGGTTTCGCCAGTTGTAGGCGCTCGTCACCGGGGTGCCCATGAGGACGAGGGCCGCCACCCGCTCGGGATGCAGGATGGCTGTCCGCAGGGAGATATGCCCCCCCATGGAGCAGCCGATGAGAACGGCGCGCTCGATGCCGAGGTGATCCAGCAGCGCCACCTGGTCGCGGCTGAAGTCGTCCAACTCAACCAGGTCGCAACAACCCGAACGGCCGTGAAACCGCACATCCCAGAGGATGACGCGGTAGTCGCGGCAGAAGGGCTCCACCTGGGGCAGCCACTGCCGGTGATCCCACCCGGCGCCATGGGTGAACAAGAGCGCCGGCGCCCCTTCGGGGCCATAGACCTCATAGTGCAGGCGAACGCCGTTAGCGATTGCGGTAGCCATTGTTTCTCCTTTCGATACGGAAACCTCGGGAAAAGGGAGTCCCGTGAGGGGTTGCGTTCTCACGGAAGCCGGCTTTCACGTCAAAAGGCGGCCCGACCTGTCGGTCTAGGCCTGTTCGGCCACCATCGCCAGGAAATAGCGGTGCATCCGGTTGTCCTTCGTCAACTCCGGATGGAAGGCCGACGCCAGGAGATGTCCCTGGCGGGCCAGCACCGTCTTGCCTTCATGTTGGGCCAGGATCTGCACGTCAGGCCCCGCTTCGGCGATGTAGGGCGCGCGGATAAAGACGGCGGGATAGGCGCTCTCGCCGCCGGCGTCGATGGCCGGGATCGCCAGGCCGATCTCAAAGGAGTCGACCTGGCGGCCAAAGGCGTTGCGCACAGCGGTGATGTCCATCAGTCCCAGCCGCTTCTGCTCGGACCGTTCGATTCGCTGGGCGAGCAGGATCAGGCCGGCGCAGGTGCCCCAGAGGGGCATCCCCTGGGCCGCCCGCTCCCGGATGGCGGTGTCGAGGCCAAAATCGGCCATCAGTTTGCCGATGGTGGTGCTCTCGCCGCCGGGCAGGATCAGGCCGTCCAGTTCGTCCAGTTGCTCGGGCTGGCGCACCTGGACGGCGGCGCAGCCGAGGGACTGCAGCATCTGTTCATGCTCCCGAAAGGCGCCCTGCATCGCCAAGACGCCGATCGTGAAGGCTTGTTTTTCGCTCATGGCTTTTTCTTCCGACATGCGACGCGACCGGTTACCAGCCGCGCTCTTGCATGCGCTGTTCCGCCGGGATGGTCGGGATCTCGATGCCCACCATCGGTTCGCCCAGGTCTTTGGACACCTCGGCGATCACCTTCGGGTCGTTGTAGTGGGTCGTCGCCGCCACGATGGCTTTGGCCCGGCGGACGGGGTCGCCCGATTTGAAGATGCCCGAACCGACGAAGACGCCGTCGACGCCGAGTTGCATCATCAGGGCGGCGTCGGCCGGGGTGGCGATGCCGCCGGCGGCGAAGTTGACGACAGGCAGGCGGCCTTCTTCGGCCACGAGGCAGACGAGTTCATAGGGCGCGCCGATCTCCTTGGCAAAGGACATGCGCTCTTCCTTGGGCAGGGTGGACAGTTTGCGGATCTCACTCATGACCTGGCGGGCATGACGCACCGCTTCCACCACGTTGCCGGTGCCGGGCTCGCCTTTGGTCCGGATCATGGCCGCGCCTTCGCCGATGCGCCGCAGGGCCTCTCCCAGGTTGCGGGCGCCGCAGACGAAGGGCACCTTGAAGTCGTTTTTGTTGATATGGAACAGGTCGTCAGCCGGCGTCAACACTTCCGACTCGTCGATGTAGTCGATGCCCAGCGACTCCAGCACTTGGGCCTCGACGAAGTGGCCGATGCGGGCTTTGGCCATGACCGGGATGGTGACGGCGTCCATGATCCGCAGGACCACCGTCGGGTCGGCCATGCGGGCGACGCCGCCGGCAGCGCGGATGTCCGCAGGCACGCGCTCCAGCGCCATGACAGCGCAAGCGCCGGCTTCCTCGGCGATTTTCGCCTGCTCGGGCGTGGTGACGTCCATGATGACGCCGCCCTTCAGCATCTCGGCCAGGCCTTTTTTGACGGTCCAGGTTCCTTTTTCCGTTGTCATTCGTAAATTCCCTCCTGCGCGTAATTGGGCACCCTTTTAGCCTCCCGCGCCGGGGGTCGCCCCGAATGATAATTTTCCCAAAACGATGTAAAAAAGGTAGTCGCTCAGTGACTACCCCTATATTTTACATGATCCATCGGGTGCGGACAAGAACGGGAGATGGCAATTCCCTAGAATCCGATGGATTTTCTATTCTTTTGTTCCGCTCTTCCTCTGGCGGTCAAATCCCTTTGGCCGGCTTCAACACACCGTGGACTCGCTTATGTGATTCGATTATGCGATTCATTGATGACGATGCCCTCAGATCGACCCTTCGCGGGGGCCTGTCGCCGGGCTTTCGATCCCATCCCGCCGGCGGTCGCCGCGCCGACTTTCCCCGCCCACCGGCAAGGGCTTCGAGGGAAAGGCCTGCAAGATCACCACGCCCAGCAGGATCAGCGCGCCGCCGCCCATCTGGGAGAGGTTGAGGCGCTCGCCGAAGATCAGGTAGGACAAAAAGACGGTCCACACCGGCTCAACGGTGCTGATGATGGAGGCCTGGGCCGGGCCGACGCGCTCGATGCCGGCCATCAACGCCAATATGGCCACGGCCGTGCAGATCACGGCGATGGCCAGGATGGCGCCGTAGGCTTCCGCCGGCATGTCAAGGCGCAGATCGCCCGAGAAGAGGCCGCACACGATGAAGACGAGGGCGGCGAAGGTGCAGATGTAGGCCGTCGTCACCAGCGGGGAGACGCCCTGAACGATGCGGGCGCCCATCAGCAGGTAGGCCGAGTACATGATCGCGGCGCTCAGCCCGAAGGCTGCACCGATGCTGTCGAAAGCGACTGTGTTCAGGGAGGCGCCGAGAACGAGGACCGTCCCGACAGCGGCGGCGGTAAGGGCGCTAAGGTTCGCCCAGCCGGCTTTCTCACGGCCCAAGAGCAAAGAGAGCACGTAAACGAGAACCGGGTAGGTGTACAGCAGCAGCGCCGCCAGACCGGGCGTCAACCGCTGCACGGCTGTAAAAAAGAAAAAGGACATGCTGCCGTAACCGACAGCCCCCAACAGGAACAACCCGGCCAGGGTCTTTCGGTCGACCCGGTAGTTCTCCCTGCGGACGATGACGATCGCCCAGAGCAGCGCCGCCGCCAGGCAGAAGCGAACGGCAAGCACCGTCGGCACCTGGACGCCGTAATTGTAGGCGATGGCGGCAAAGATCGCCATGGAGCCGAAGCCCAGGGCGGAGATGATCACGAGAATGGGGCCCATTTGCGATTCCCTCCGGTTTTGTACGGTCATGGTTTGAGTTGACTGCGCCGCGCGCAACGCCTGTCACAGTGAAGCAGCGCCTAGGGCATCGATTTTTCTGACGTCTCCGGTGCGGATGCTTGCCTTTTCCCGATGGGGCCTCGACTTCGACTCTTCATCCCTGCCTCGCCGGCTTCACCAGGGCCGCCTCACCGGGCGGGCTCGCTTGTCCTTTCGGCGCGGCGCTCGCCGCCGCTGTCCCCGTCAGGACGCCGGTGATGACCAGAGCGCCGCCGGCAAGCTGGGGCCAGGCCACCTGTTCATGGAGAATGAGGACGCCGAAGATCAAGGCGAAAACGGGCACGAGATTGATGAAGATGGCCGACGGGCCAGGGCCGATGGTTTTGACGCCCTCGTACCACCAGACAAAGCCCAGCACCGTCCCCAGCAGGGCCAGTTGCAAGATGGCCAGCCAGCCGATCCCGGAAAATCCGCCCGTCGTTCCGACTCGGGCGGCCTCAATGAGGGCGGCCGGCAGCAGCAGCGCCGTGCCAAAGAGGGTGGCATAGGCGGTGGCCACCAATGGCGAGAACTGGCCGAGCATCTTTTTTCCCAGGACCGAGTACAGCGCCCAGGAAAGGGGCGCCCCCAGCAGGATCACATCGCCGGGGTTGAAGGTCAGCCCGCGCAACACCTCCAGGGATCCGCGGGAGACGACGGTGACCACCCCGATGAAGGAGAGGAAAAAGCCGGCCGCCTGGAGGGGCCGAATCCGTTCTTTCAGCAACAGGGCCGAGAACAGCGCGGTGACCAGCGGATTGATGGCGACGACGAGCGAGCCGTTGGCCGCCGTCGTCCATTTGAGGCCGGTGAAAAAACAGGCGTTGTAAAAGAAAATCCCGGTCAGGCCGAGACTGAAGAGACCGAGGATTTGGCGCCATCCCTTCGGGTAGGGGATGCGGCCCTCTCCTCCCGGCTTGTAGGCCTCCCGGGCAACGAGGACAAAGAGCACCAAAGCGGCCACGGTAAACCGGCAGGTGGCCGAATAAAAGGGCGGCGCCTCCTGGACCGCCAGCTTGGCGGCGACGAAGGTGCCCCCCCAGAAACAGGTCGTCAGGATCAGTTTCAGATAGGTTTTTACGGGATGATGGGCCTCCATCTGCGCTATCTCCTTGTGCTTGATCATCGGTGACCGACAAGCGGACTTCGTCTAAAATTTGATTATACACCTTTTTTTGAGAAGCGTCCCGGAAAGCCCGAAAAGACATAAAAAAACACCCGGAATGCTCAATTCCGGGCGCCGGCCTATAGGGGCCGCAAGGGGTAGGGTGAGGGAACTCCATGGGTCAGCATCACCGAGGGCCATATGGAAAATCGACAGGCGCCAGCCTGTTTGAATGGCTGGTGTCGATTAATAGCCAGGGCGGGCCAGCAGCGAAGTCAAGAGGAAAATGGGAATGAAGGTGCGGTAAAACCGGCCTGGGCCGAAGTAGGGGTACGGATAGGGGTACCGGTAGGGATAGCGGTAAGGAACCCGGTAGGGCGGGTAAAAAAACTGTTGCGCCTGAACATTGTCGCCCGCCATCGCCATGACCGCGTCGCCGGTCATGGCCTCGTTGGTCATCGCCTCGCCGGCGCTCACCGGTTCGGCGAAGCCCTGTTCGTCCATCGCCAGTTCGGCCATCACCGGTTCGGCTGTTCCGTACTCCTGCATTCTATAATCGGTCATTCCATATTCGGAAGTTCCATAATCGGTCATTCCAAAATCGCTCGTTCCATCGTCGGCCACTCCCGGAGCAGCCGCCATGACTTCCGTCGCCATCCCGTCGTCCGCCTGGGCTGTGGCCCGGACATCCTCCATCTCCAGTTCGATGTAGTCGTCTCCCACCGAGACGAGACGCCCCGTGTAGCTGCGCATGCCGTCAGGATGACGGACCTCGGCGGTCATCTCTTCGCCGACCATGGCGCGCAGTCGGTCGCACATCATGGGCCGATAGGCGGGCGATCCAGGGTAAAGGTAATCCATGACCATCTCTCCTTGCCACCGGTTGGTTTTTTCAGTGGCAATGTATTCCAGAGACGGTCGGAAGGTGACAACAGGAACCGCGGTTACGACGAGGACGACCGTTCGCCGGCCACCAGACCCAGGATGTCGTGCTGGCGCAGGGGACGTTTCAGGACCTGGCTGAGTTGGCGCACGTTTTGGAGCAGTTGATTCATCCCTTCCGGATCGAGGTCGCGGCCCTGGGCTCGCAACAGTTCCACGAGGGGTTTGCGCCCGCTGTATTTGCCGAGGACGATGCGATGACGGCGGCCCACATACTCGGGCGGGTAGGCTTCGTAATTGGAGCGGTCTTTCTGCAAGCCGTCGACATGGATGGACGAGGCGTGGGTAAAGGCGTCGCGACCGACGACAGGCTTGGAAAAGGGGATGGGCCGGCGTGTGGACCAGCTGACGAGCCGGCAGAGCGCCGGCAGTTGGTCCAGCTTGATGCGCGTATCGGCGGCGCAGCACTGGCGCAAGGCCAGGGCCACCTCTTCCAGAGGGGCGTTGCCGGCCCGCTCGCCAAGGCCGCAGACGGTGACGCTGACGGCCTTGGCGCCGGCCTGAACGGCTGCGATCGAGTTGGCCGTGGCCATGCCCAGGTCGTTGTGGGCGTGAATCTCGAGGGGAATCGACAGCGACGTGGTCAGGCGGTCAAAGAGGGTAAAGGTGCGGATCGGGTCGAGGATGCCCAGGGTGTCGGAGACGCGCAAGCGGTTCACTTTCAGGCGCTCCGCTTCCAGGCCCAGTTGAATCAAGAACTGCGGATCGGCCCGGCTGGCGTCTTCCAGGCCGATCACCACGTAGAGGCCTTCGGCCTTGGCCCGGCGCACACACTCGCCCATCTGCTCCAGGATCCACGGGCGGCTCTGGCGCAGCTTCTGGGTGATGTGCTGATCGGAGCAGGGCAGGCAGATGGCGACACTGTGGACGCCGCACTTGAGGCTCGCTTCCAGATCGGCGATGACCGCCCGGTTCCAGGTGGTCACCCGCGCCGGCAGGTTTAACTTGACGATGCGGGCGATGGACTCCTGCTCGTCTTCGCCCATCGCCGGCACGCCCGTTTCGATTTCATGGAGGCCCGCTTCGGCCAAATGGCGGGCCAGCAGTTCCTTTTCCTGCGGGGAAAAGGCGACGCCCGGCGTCTGCTCGCCGTCGCGCAGCGTCGTATCCATCATCCAAACCCGTTGGCGCATGCGAACGCCCCCCTACCCTTATATCAATCCGATGGCGTCGGCGCGGCACTGGCGGCAGTGGGCGAGTTGAGGCAGGATGGCCGCCGCTTTCTGTTGGAGCTTTTGCAGCGTCGCCGGTGTCGGCGGCGCCCAATCGGCAAAATCACCCTGGTTGATCAGAGGCATGAGGTTGAGCAGCGCCGCTCCCCGCCGTTTCACTTCCCGGGCGAGATCTTCAATCCTGTCGTCGTTGAGGCCCGGGATGACGACAGTGTTCACTTTGACGGTCAGGCCGGCGTCGGCGGCCATTTGGATGCCCAGCAATTGCCGTTCGATCAGCAGGGCGGCGCCTGCTTCTCCGGTCAGCCGTTGTCCCTGCCAGATGACATGGCGGTAGATGCGTGCCCCGATGGCCGGATCGAGCGTGTTCATGGTCACCGTGACATGAGAAACATTGAGCTTCACCAGATCGGCGAGGCGGTCGGCGAGCAGCAGGCCGTTGGAGCTGACACAACTGATCAGGTGGGGGTGGTGCTCCTGCAGCAGGCGGAAGGTCTTGAAGGTGTTTTCATTGGCCAGCGGTTCCCCCGGACCGGCGATGCCGACGACATTGAGGTAGGGACCGATGTCGGAAGCCAGCGCCTGTTCGACGCGCCAGAGCGCCTGCTCGGGCGTGATCACCCGGCTCGTGACGCCAGGGCGGGATTCATTGGCGCAATCGAATTTACGCACACAGTATCCGCAACCGATGTTGCAACTCGGCGCCACCGGCAGGTGGATGCGCCCGGCTTTGCCGTGACCCTGAGGTGAGAAACAGGGGTGACGTACGGTCGATTCTTTTTGGTTTCCTTCACAAGATCCGAGGCAGCCCATGTTTCACACCTCTTCCTCATCGTTTTTTGGGCGTTCTAGGCGTTCATTTATTCACGCATCGTTGGAACGGTTCGCTTTTTATCGGCTTGTTCACCCTCGCCCTTAGATCTCCTTCGGCGCGAAGGTGAGGCAGCGCTTGGCGCAGCTCTTGCCACAGGCCTGGCAGCCGATGCAGCGGTCCTTGTCGGCGATAACGGAGATCATGCGCTGCATGTCGTCTTCATCCATGTAGGTGTCCAGGCCGAGGGCGCCTTGGGAACAGACCTTGATGCAGCGGCCGCAACCCATGCATTTCATGGGATCGATCGTTTCGACGAATTTGGGGGTCCATTCCTGACCGCCATAGGTCACTCCGGTAAAATAGGCCATATCACTCGTCCTCCTTGGTCATTTTTTCTTGTTGGAGCCGTTTGCGCAGCCACGGCGGCGGTGATCCGGCCAGCAGGGTTTGCAATCGGTTGAGTTCGCCCTCGATGGGCGTCCCTTCGGGCACTTTCAGCGGGTGGATCCCGCTCTGGACGAGCCGGGCCGCCGCGGGGCCGCCGATGCTGGTGCAGTAGACGACGGCGCAGCCGCGTAGGATGTGCATGCGGCTTTCGACTTTATCCTCTTTGTCGGCGTCGGAAGCGAACTCTTGGGGACAGTAGACGAAGCCCTTCGCGGTGATCGCCTCGGGGGTGACATCGTAGAGGGCGAAGGCCGGGGCGAGTCCAAAATGGGCGTCGATCCGGGTCTGGCTTTCGGTAGAAAACGCGACAAGCATGGGCGGCGCCTCCTTATACGGCCATAGCGTTCAGGCAGTCGATGAGAAATCGCTGGGTTCCCCGGTAGCCGATCCACACCGTCTGCGCCATGCCAGCCCGGTCAAAGACAGGCAATCCGGCACGCAGGTGGGGAATTTTCAGGGGTATGGCCGCCTGGCGGGCGTTGGAGTTGGCGATGATCAAGTGGCTTCCGGCAGCCGTCTCCTCCAGGTGTTCCAGATCGCCCACGACGACGGGGATCCCTTCAGGGACGGCGCTCGGGTCGGGCGCGGTGGCCGCGAGGGCCGTCTGAATCACGGCGCCAAACTCGGCGAGACAACCGGCAAGGCTGATCAGTAGGTCTGATTCGAGGGCCAGGGCGATTTTTTTCTGGCCGATCTGGTCGTGGTAGTCGGCCAGTGTATCCAACAGGCGGCTTCGTTGCCGGAGCAGCCGCTCCGGCACGGGCCGTCCCGAGATTTGGCAAAGTTTCAGGACAAAGACGTCGACGGCCTCCAGGCCGGTGAGGGAGCCAATCGCCATATGGGGCACGCCGTGCATCCGTTGGAGCGCTTCGCCGACGACAGCCATGCTTGGGCCGAAGGAGAAGGCGGCGACACAGCCGGGGATGCGGCGGATGTCTTCGAGGGGGATGCCGCCCTGCACGACCGGCGCCGGGTCGAGCTCCGAGTGGCCGTCCAGGGAGGTGGAGATGTCAGGCAGGACCAGCGGGGTCAGGCCGAAGAGGCTCACCATGTCTTTCAGTTCTTCCACGTCAGCGGGAGTGAGGTGAACACCGGGAAAGAGGGCGACCGCCTGTTCTTCTCTCGGCGCCGGGTCCTTGGCCAGCGTCTCCACAAGGGCCCGGGCGGTCCGTTGGTAGCCTTCCTGCAAGGAACCGATGTAGTCGGGTGTCTTGGCGAGCACCACCGGCAGGTCGCTTAGGTCGGGCCGTTCCTGCCGCAAGGTGGACCAGGCGCTTTCCATGTCATCGCCGAAGGTTTCCGTGAGTCCCGAACTCATGACACCGATGATGCGGGGCTTGAACTTGTCGGCAGCCTTGGCGATGCCCTTTTTGAGGTGTTCCCAACCGCCGAAGATGGCCGTGTCTTCCAATAGGGCCGTTGAGTTGAGGGGCACCGGTTCTTTGAAATGGCGCGACAGTTGGAGCCGGATGAAGGTGGAGCATCCCTGGGATCCGTGCAGGAGAGCCAACAGCCCGTCGACCCCCATATAGGCCAAGGTGGCGCCCAGGGCAGGGCTGTTTTTCTGGGGGTTTCCCGTGTAGCTGCGCGGCGTCTGGACTGGGATGGCGCTGCCCTTTGTTCCGGTGTCGCTGCCGGTGCCGGCGGTGGCGGACGCCATCGTCGCCATGTCGGCGTTGGCATGGGCGAGCGATTGTTGCATCGTCATCGTTGCGGCGGTCATCGGATGTCACCTCCTGCCGGAATGGGCGGAAAGGGTTGCCGCATCTTTTCCCACACGGGGCTGAAGACGGTGCGGGCGACGGCTTTGGCGAAGGTGATCATGCCGGCATAGCCGGCGTAGGGCAGGCTTCGTCCATGGTTGATGTCGAGAAAAGGGGTCCGCGTCTTGTGGGCCAGGTACTTGGTCTTGCCGCCCGCCACGATCAGGTCAGGCTTCTTTTCCTTGATCAAGGTCAGAAATCCGGCGGCGCTGGTGTCTTCGATGATCTGGGCTTTCGGGTCCATCAAGGCCTTCATGCGCAGGAAATCTTCCGGCGTCGAGTTCTGGGTGCCGCCGGCGAGAACCTCGATGCCCAGTTCCTTCAAGGTGGTGACCATGGACCAGGTCTTGACGCCGCCGGTGAAGAGGACGGCCCGCTTGCCTGCCAGCCCTTCTTTGTAGGGCGCGATGAGGGCCCGCGTCTCGGCCTCTTTTTGCCGGATATGGGCTTCGGCCCGCGCGATCAGGCCGGCGTCGCCGAAGGCCTGGGCGATGGCCCGCAGGGTGTTGCTCGTGTCATGGATGCCGTAAAAGGAGCCTTCAATGTAGGGGATGTCGTATTTTTTCTCCATCTGCTTGACCAGGTTGGTCAGGCTCTTCGAGCAGACGAGGATGTTCAGCTTGGCCCGGTGGGCCGTGCGCAGGTCATCGAAGCGGGCGTCGCCGCTGATGCAGGATTGGAGCTTGACGCCGATGGCCTCGAGCGAGGGCGTGATCCCCCAGAGGTCGCCGGCGATGTTGTACTCGCCGATGAAGTTGATGGCAAAGGGGTGGGTCGTCTCCGGTTCGGCCGTGCCGATGACCTGACGGAAAAGGACTTCCCCGGCCACCCGGTTGCCGATGTTTTTGTCCCCAAGGAAGCCGGGGGCGTTGACAGGGATGACGGGAACGGGAACCTGCTTTTGCGCCTCCCGGCAGGCGGCCTCCAGGTCGTCGCCGATCAGGGCGGACACACAGGTGGCATAGACAAAAACAGCTTTCGGCCGGTGTTTCGCGGCAATTTCAATGATGGCCTGGACGAGCTTTTTCTCTCCGCCGTAGACGACATCCATCTCCATCAGGTCGGTCGTCAACCCCCGGCGGTAAAGCTGCGCTCCCGAGGAGCGAGCGCCCCGGTTATCCCAGGAGTTGCCGGCGCAGGCGATGGGGCCGTGGACGACATGGGCAGCGTCGGTCACCGGCATGAGGACGACCCGGGCGCCGTCAAAGGCGCAGGAACGCTCGGCGCCTTCCCCGGGCAGCGCTTTCATGCAGAGCTTGGGCGCTCCCTTGTCGGTGAGCGGACAGGCCTCGCGCAGGTTTAACTTGGACAGATTGACGAACACCGGCGGCACCCCCTATTCCACTTTTTCTCAGGCGATTTGGATTTTCTTGAGCGGAACAATCGCCCTTTTCGTTGGCCAAAGGGCCTTGCTCTGCTTGGTCGACTTGGTCTGACAGGTTCGCTTACGCTGATCGCTTCGTTGGGGGCTGCTTCCGGCGACGGCGGGGGCTGGCCTCCGGCGGCGGCTTCCCGCCACCGGAGCTTCTTCCACCCATGGTCCCTGCGGGCGATCAGCGCATCAGTTCGAAGAGGCGGTCCGGGCAGGTCCGGTCCGTTTGATCCATGAAGGTGTTGGCGATCATGGTGACCAGGTTGATGGCGCCTTGGTAGCCCACGATGGGGCTGCGGTGCAGGTTGACGCGGTCCATGATCGGGAAGCCGATGCGAACCAGGGGGATGTTGGCGTCTTTGGCGTCAAACTTGCCGTGGGAGTCGCCGATCAGCATGTCGACGGGTTCTGTCATCAACAGCGAGCGCAGGTGCCAGAGGTCGCGGCCGATGTGGACGCCGCAGTCCTTGCCGAAGGGGCTGGCATCGAGCACCGCTTGGATGTCCTTGCGGAATTGCTCGCTGCCGTTGGTACAGACGATGTGCGCGGGGATGCCGCCCATTTCGAGCAGGAAGCCGGTGAGGCCGAGGAGCAGGTCGGGGTCGCCGAACATGGCGAAGCGTTTGCCATGGATGTACTGGTGGGCGTCGGTGGCCGAGTCGACGGCGCGGCCGCGTTCTTTTTCCAGTTCCGCCGGGATCGGCTTGCCGGTCATCTCATGGAGGGCCATAAGGAACTTATCGGTGTTGCCGATTCCGATGGGCATGGTGACCACTTCGGTGTTGATCTTCTGGACGTTTTTGACGAACTTGAAGCTGCCGACGGTGGAGTAGCGCTGCATGAAGATGAAGCCGGAAGCGTTCAGGGCGTCAGCCAGTTCGGACATGGGCGTGCCGCCGGGGTAGATCTGGTACTCGCCGGTGTGGGGCGAATCCATGGCTTCGCTCGCGTCGGGCAGCATCGTCATGGGGATGCCCATGGATGACACGAGGCGCTTGTATTCGCGCAGGTTGCCGGGGTAGGCGTCAAAGCCGGGCACGACGTAGAGGCGGCCGTTGGTCCACCGGCCATGGCGCGGGTCGGCCAGGGACTGGAGCAGGGCTTTGAACATGTTGTCCCAACCGGTGATGTGGGAGCCCACGAAGGAGGGCGTCTGGGCATAGGCGATGGGGAAATCCTGGGGCACGGAGCCGGCGTTGCGGGCGTTGGTGATAAAGGCGTTCAGGTCGTCGCCGATAACCTCGGCCATGCAGGAGGTGAAGACGGCGATCATCTGGGGTTTGTAGATCTGGTAGGCGTTTTTCAGGCCTTCGATCAGGTTGGCTTGACCGCCGAAGACGGCCGAGTCTTCTGTCATCGAGTCGGAGACGGTGGGCACCGGTTCGCGCAGGTGACGGTTCAAGGTGTTGCGGAAGTAGGCGGCGCAGCCTTGGGAACCGTGGACGAAGGGGAGGCAGCCGTCGATGCCGAGGGCGCAAAGGAGGGCGCCAAGGGGCTGGCAGGCTTTGGAGGGGTTGATGGCCAAGGCTTTGCGGGAAAAGTTCTTCTCTTTGTACTCCACGGAATTCAGCCATTCGGCCACTTCTTCTTTGGGTTGCGTGCAGGCGCAGGTGTTCTCACTCATTTGCGCACCTCCTTCGCGTCTTTTTGCCAGGGCGCCTTCGCCAGTCCCCAGGTGGGGCTGCTCAGGGCGATGTCCATGTCTCGGGCGAAGATGGGGAAGCCGTCATAGGCGTGGTAGGGGCCGGAGTAATCCCAGGAGTGCATCTGGCGGAAGGGATAGCCCATCTTTTCAAAGACGTACTTTTCTTTGATGCCGGAACCGATCAGGTCGGGCCGCATGCGGTTGACAAACTCTTCGAACTCGTAGGCGGTGACATCGTCATAGATGACGGTGTTGTCGCCCATCATCGGGAAGGTGCGGTCATAGTCGTCCTTGTGGGCGAACTCGTAACCGGTGCCGACGACTTCCATGCCCAGGTCTTCATAGGCGCCGATGACGTGGCGGGGACGGAGGCCGCCGACATAGAGCATGACCTTCTTGCCTTCCAGGCGCGGGCGGTATTTTTCGATGGTGGCCTGCATGAGCGGGTCGTACTTGGCGATGACCGCTTCCGCTTTCTCCTGGATGGTCTCATCGAAGAAGGCGGCGATTTTGCGAATCGATTCTTTGATCTTGGTGGGGCCGAAGAAGTTGAACTCCAGCCAGGGGATCCCGTACTCCTCTTCCATGTGCTTGCAGATGTAGTTCATGCTGCGGTAGCAGTGGATGAGGTTCAGCTTCACCTGGTGAGCCGTTTGCAGCATCTCGATGGTGGAGTCGCCGGTCCAGGTGTTGCGGACTTTGAGGCCCATCTCTTCAAGGATCTTGATGGAGGCCCAGGCGTCGCCGCCGATGTTGTAGTCACCGATGAGGGAGACATCATAGGGGCCGGGATCGGGACGCTCCTTTTTGGCCAGCAAATGGTCGCGCACGGCGTCGTTGGCGATGTGGTGACCGAGGGATTGGCTGATGCCGCGGAAGCCTTCGCAGCGCACCGGAACGATGGGGATGCCCAGTTCCTTGCTCATGCGCTTGGAGACGCTCTCGATATCGTCACCGATAAGGCCGACGGGACACTCGGACATGACGGAGATGCCTTTGACGGTCGGGAAAAGCTCCTTGACTTCCCGGCAGAGTTGTTCGAGTTTCTTGTCGCCGCCGTAGACGATGTCGCCTTCGCTGAAGTCGGAGGTGAATTGGAAGGGGACGAAGTTATCGACGCCCAGGGTGCCTTCCGCCAGGTTCCGGCGGTTGCCCCAGGAGTAGTAGCCGCAGCCAACGGGTCCGTGGGAGATGTGGACCATATCTTTCACCGGTCCGAAGACGACGCCTTTGGCGCCGGCGTAGGCGCAACCGCGTGCCGTCATCAGGCCGGGGACTGTCTTCGAGTTCGAGCGAATCGAGCAGGAGGCGCAGCCCTCTTCCTTGACGGTGATGTGCTTGGCGCGCATCTTTTGCGCCTTATCGGGATACGCCGCGAGGACCTCATCGACCATCTCGCGAGTGGCGCACCCTTTCTGGTCTTGCTGTTCAGCCATGAAGCTACACCTCTTTCCTTTCAAAAGTGGGGATGGTACCCCTCGCTTTAGCCGAGTTTGGCGGCCGCCGTTTCTTCGTCTTCCAGGATGCCGTATTGGATGAGCAGCTCTTCCAGTTCGTCCATGGTAAGCGGCGTGGGGATGACGAGTTTTTTATTTTCATCGATCTTTTTGGCCAGGGTGCGGTATTCGTCGGCCTGCGGATGATCGGGGGAGTACTCGATGACGGTCATCCGGCGCAGCTCAGCCCGTTGGACTTGGTTGTCGCGGGGCAGGAAGTGGATCATCTGAGTGTTGAGGCGCCGAGCCAGTTCGTCGATCAGTTCATACTCCTTGTCGGTCTTGCGGCTGTTGCAGATCAGGCCACCCAGACGGACTTTACCGGCGGAAGCGTACTTGAGGATGCCGCGGGCGATGTTGTTGGCGGCGTACATGGCCATCATCTCGCCGGAGGTGACGATGTAGATCTCTTGGGCTTTATTTTCGCGGATCGGCATCGCGAAACCGCCGCAGACGACGTCGCCGAGAACGTCATAGAACACATAGTCCAGGTCAGGCGTGTAGGCGCCGTTTTCTTCGAGGAAGTTGATGGCGGTGATGACGCCGCGGCCCGCGCAGCCGACGCCAGGTTCGGGACCGCCCGATTCGGCGCAGCGGATGTCGGCAAAACCGGTGAGGAGGACGTCTTCCAGTTCCAGGTCTTCCACGGTGCCCTTTTCACGAGCCAGATCCATGACCGTGGCCTGGGCTTTGGAGTGCAGAATCAGACGGGTCGAGTCGGCTTTGGGGTCACAGCCGACGATCATGACTTTCTTCCCCATCTCCGCCAAAGCGGAAACGGTGTTCTGGGTGGTGGTGGACTTGCCGATGCCACCTTTTCCGTAAATGGCGATCTGCCGCATGGGAACTCCTCCTTCAGTCTTCCGTGAATGGTATTAGATGACGGCCTCGGAACCACGCTCTTGGGTCCGCACGCGGACGACTTCCTCCAGGGGACAGACGAAGATTTTTCCGTCGCCGATGTGGCCGGTCTTGTTGGCTGCCATGATGGCGTCAACGGCCGCAGGCACCTGATCGTCCTGGACGATGATGGTCAGCATGCGTTTGGGAATCCATTTGATCTCCGGCTCCATGCTTTGCAGGGCCGTGGAGGTGAATTGGTTCAGTTCCGGGTCGACCTCGGCGGCCCAACCGCCAATGCCCTTTTGTTTGCCCCGGCCTTCGACGCTCTGGATGGTGAGCGCCGGGAAACCGGCCTCTTCCAGGGCCTTTTTTGTAGCCGGCACTTGGTGGCGCCGGATGAAGGCGACGATTTCCTTCATAAATTACAACCCCCTTGCCCCCGTACGTACGGTGTAGGCTTCTTCCACCGGGGTGACAAAGATTTTGCCATCCCCCATGGAACCGGTTTTGCCGGCTTCAATGACAATGTCGACGGCTTTTTCGACACATTCGTCTTCGACGACCATCAGGATCATCGTTTTGGGGAATTCGTCATAGACGACATCGCCGATGCGCATCCCTTTGGTTTTGCCGCGACCGAAGACATGCATCTTGGTGAGGGAGGTCAGGTTCTCCTGGGCCAGGGCCTCCGCGATGACTTCGGCTTTTTCCGGCCGGATGATGGCACGGATCATTTTCATGGAATCAACGCCTCCTCTTTCGTTTTGGGGGTAGTGACGGGTTGGGGAACCGGTCAGGGAAACCGAGGGCATCACCTCCTTACGTGGTCGGGAAAAAACTCCCTTCGGAGAAACAGAAAGAGCCCTTGGTTTTGTTGACCAAAGGCTCTCTTATCCGCTGAACACACTCCAGCCCCGCATAAGGGTTGGCGCCCATTTTCCTGATGAAGTTGTGCAACCGCTGCTCTACTGTTCTCTGACTGCTCTCAGGCTCTACTCGTGCCGCTCACTCCGCTAAAGGACCCGCTGAGATTTGGTCTATCTGATTTGATCATCCTGGTTGATTGGAAAAGAGGAACGATGTTATCGAGACTAACGCCCTAGAGGTGCATGTAGCCCAACCCCACCCGGCTGTGTTCTGTCAGGGGATGGACGGAGGATTTTCCGAAGATGCCGACAGCCACCCATTTGCTGTCGGTGATGACGCTAATTTTGAGGGCCAAGCTGGCGTTGGTTGCCGTTTCGAGAAAAATCCCTTTCGTAGCGTCCACGGTGGCATGCAGCACCGCGTGGACGGACTCGGGTTTGCTTTCAATCACTTTGGCGTTGATGGCAGCGGCGATGACGGAGTTCGTCAGTTTGCCGGTGCTCTGCAAGGCGCTGACAGTGCCCCCCACTTCGGTGACGACGCAGGTCAGTCCCATCTCTTCTCCATAGTACTGGCGAAGCCGGTATTCTTTTTCTCTCGTCTCACTCATGGCAAGCATCATGGCGGCGCGCTCTAAAGAGGGTTTGCCCTCCTGGGCAGGTGCCTTCATCTCTTACGTCCCCCTTTTCGCGTTCTTACAAAGACAAGGAAAAATAAAAACGCCATTTTGAAGTGCTCACTTCAAAATGGCGTCGATGCCACTGTGTCGGGGAAACCATTGATTTGATGGTATAAACATACCCTTGTTTTCGTTTCCTGTCATCCGGTAAAAACAAGCAAAAATCGCTGATAAATACATATTTACTGCGATTATCCCTCAATATCTCTCCATATCGCAGGTTTTCATTTGCCTGTATGATTCTGGTCTCCCACTATTTTTTAGGTCAGGCGGAATCTGACTGACCCTGCCAGACATTTGGCTTAAGGCCGAATTACGGTAGCCGTCACGTCGATCCCCGCTGTCTCCAGCGCAGTCCGCACCGCCTTGGCCACGGCGGCGGCGTCCGGGTTATCGCCATGCAGGCAGAGCGTGTCCGCCTTCACTTGGATCCAATCTCCCTGAATGGATCGCACGCGGCCGGTTCGGGCCATTTCCACCGCTTGGGCGCTCGCCCTTGCCGGATCGGTGATCACCGCGCCGGGCTCGCTGCGGGGCGCCAAGACGCCGTCCGCTCGATAAGCCCGGTCGGCAAAGGCCTCCTGGGCCACCGTCAGGCCGAGTCCTTTGGCCGCTTCGATCAGGCGGGAGTCCGCTAGACCGTAGAGGATGAGCGCCGGATCGACCCGCTGCACTGCCAGGGCCACGGCCGTTGCCACATCGCTATCGACGGCAGCCATGTTGTAGAGGGCGCCATGAGGCTTGACATGGCGCAATCGGCCGCCAGCCGCCCGCACAAAGGCTTGCAGCGCCCCGATCTGATAGATCATCAGGTGGGTCACTTCCGACGGCTTCAGGCGCATCTCCCGCCGGCCAAACCCGGCCAGGTCGGGAAAGCCGGGATGGGCGCCGATGGCCACGCCGGCCCGAAGGGCCATCGCCACCGTTGCCGCCATCACGTCCGGATCGCCGCCATGAAAGCCGCAGGCGATATTGACCGATGAAGCGACGGCGATCATCTCGGCGTCACAGCCGATCCGATACGCGCCGTAGCTTTCACCGATGTCACAATTGAGATCGATCTGCATGGATCAAGACACCTCCACCGGCGCCGGTCGCCCGGCTATGTCGGGCAAACGAAGGATCTCGGCCTGCTGGCGCAAGGCCGCCCGCGCCTCGTTGAGGGTTGCCGGAACGAAGCGGACACGGTGTCCGGCCTGCGCCTGCGCCAGGAGGGGGATATCGGCCGTGATGACGGTAGCGATTTTGGGGTAACCGCCAGTGGTCTGCCGGTCAGCCATCAGGACGATGGGCTGACCGTCCGGGGGGACCTGCACGGACCCTACGGCGGTGGCGTCGGAGATCATCTCTTGTTTGAGCGACGATTGAACCGGCGGCCCCTCCAACCGGTAGCCCATGCGATCAGACAGCCGGGAGACACGATAATCGGCCGAATAAAACCGTTTCTGCGCCGCAACGGAGAAGGCGTCGGCCTGCGGCCCCGCGATGGCCCGGACAGTCACATCGGAGCTGTAACGGGGAATCCATTCCACCGGCAACACCCGATGGCCGATCTGGCGAAAGCCCTTCCCCTGACGGCGTTTTAGGATGTCGCCCGCCTTGAGCGCCCGCCCCTGGTAGCCGCCGATCTGGCCTCTCAGGTAGGTGGAGCGACTGCCCAAAACCGGTTCGATGTCCCAACCGCCGTCGACGGCCAGGTAAGCCCGACAGCCACAGCGCGGCGCGCCGAAGGTCAGCAGGCTGCCGGCTTCGACAAGGACATTTTCCCACAGGGGCAGCGGATTTCCGTCCAACGCCGGTGACAAGTCGCCGCCAGTCACGGCGATGACGGCTGTCGACAAGAAGCGCAGCTGCGGCCCCACCAGCGTGATCTCCAGTGCAGCGTCGACGAGGTTATTGCCGGCCAGCAGGTTGGCTGCTTGCAATGAAAAGATGTCCATCGCGCCGGCAACGGGCATCCCCAAGGCCTGATGCCCATAGCGCCCCATATCTTGAACGGTAGTTAGTAAACCGCCTTTGATGACCTTCACTGTCACTGCTGCTCGTCCCCTCCACCGGCGCCAGTCGCCAGCCTGATTTGCTTTTTTGACTCCATATGTGGTAGGTGGTGAGATCGATGGGACGGAAGCGAACCCGATCACCGGGACGCATGAGCGCCGGCGGTTCCCACCGCGGATCATAGAGGGTGACCGGCGTCCGGCCGATGATCTGCCAGCCGCCCGGCGCCTCAATGGGATAGATGCCGGTTTGCTCGCCAGCGATGCCGATCGAACCGGCTGGCACGGCCTTTCTTGGCTTGGCGTGACGGGGCGCGGCGATCCGGGCAGGCACTTTCCCCAGATAACAAAAGCCGGGCACAAAGCCGAGCATGTACAGGTGATAGGTCTTGCCGGCGTGAAGAGCGATCACCTCGTCGGGCTTCATACCGCTCCGCAACGCCAACGGCGCCAAGTCAGGCCCCCATTCGCCGCCATAGAGCACCGGCACCTCCCATGTCAGGGACAGGGTATGGCGCCCTTCCTTCAGCAGCGACAGCTCAGCCCAGAGGTAACATTCCACATCATGGGCGTCGATTTGCAAGGGATCGTAATAAACGGCCAAGGCGCAGTAGGTCGGAACGATCTCCCGCAACCACCTTTGCTGTCCCTGTGCCAGTGTCGCCGCCAGGGCATGGACCTTGCCGTTGATCTCGGGGGAAATCTCCTGATCAAACTGGACGAGCCAACAACTGTCGCCCATCGGCAACAGCCGGACCTTGTGTTCCTTTGTGCAATTCTCCATTGACCTTCGCTCAACCCCATGTTGTCAGTTTGTTACTGTAATTACAAATATACTATTCTCGCAGAAATTGTATCGAAAAATCTATGGGAAGGAAACGATTTTTTCTATGTGATCGCTTCCCTCCCGTTTCCCTTTCATTTCCGAGAAAACAACTCTCGCTAGAATGACTGTTGTCACCCGACGATGGTTCCCCTCTGACATGCCGTAATCATCTTGACAGTGCGCTCTCAGGATTCCGTTGGACAGTGGAATGGAAAAACAAAAAAGCACTGCCAAACTGGCAATGCTTTTTCTCGCTCCATCAAAACTGAACAGAGGGGGATTCGTAAAGCAGCAATT
>NZ_WXEX01000021.1 GCF_009877435.1 Heliomicrobium gestii
ACGGTTCTTGTTACAATGACATTGCTATTTTTCTTGGGTACCGGCCGCAAGTGCTCGCGCTCCATCGCGTACACTTCGGCGGGTACTTTTTTTGTTATGCCGTGGCTGTTGGCGTTGGCGGTGCGTTCCAGCCAGGCCTACCAGACATCCAAGGCAAGGGACGGTTTTCCTCCATTTTTAATGGCCAAAATTCGTCCCTTTTAGTTTACCGTTCACATGAGTCTCAAATATCGGAATGTTGCGGAACGACCCAAAGCGTGAACAATGATACAGTACGCCCTGCGATACTTGAAGGCGACTCCCCCATATATTGAGCCCCGATTTTGTCATAAAACCCCTTCGCATATGGATCGGCAAATATGTATAAACAAGGAATCCTCTTTTCCCTACAAAGCTCTTTAATAAAAGTGATCAGCTTTGACCCAATCCCTTTTCCTATATAATCTGGCAAAATGAAAATGTGTTCTAACCAAAATCCTTTTTTTACCACAACATTTCCTGCCCGGAAGTCTTCTTTAACTTCAACGACTGACTCGTAGCCAACGACTTTCCCATCGACCTCTGCGACAAAGACGGTATTCTCGGTAATGTAATCTGCGGTAATCGTCAATTCGTTTTTCCATACCTCGAAGTATTCCTTAGGATAATTCCAGTATTGCTTAGATAAAAAGGAAATGTCTGTTAATAGATTGCCTTCTGTTGGCAATGCCTGTCTTATTAGAAATGTCATTTATTTTACCAACCTCCTTTGGTTTGATTGTAACATAATGGTATACAAACGATAAATACTGGTGCAGGTGTCAATGCTGTCGCGCCTTGAAGAAAGAGCTTGATGGTCAGGAAAATGTAAAGCTTACTTGACTAAAAAAGGTAGGGGGACTATACTGTCTATGTAAAGCGGACTTTACCACAGGAGGGTGTTCTTTGGAAAATCGCATACAGGAGCTCCGTAAAGCGAAACAACTGACTCAAGAAGAACTGGCGAATATTTGCAATGTGAGCCGCCAAACAATAATTTCTCTTGAAAACGGGCGATATAATCCGTCGATTTTTCTCGCATATAAAATAGCGAAAATCTTTGAACTCTCCATAGAACAAGTTTTTATTTTTGAGGAGGAATGAAAAATGAATCATGCTAAGAAAACTCTCATCTATTTTATCTGTCATACGTTAGTGGGCCTTATCGCTTTGATGTTCATGCTTTTGGGGCAATTTCCTGACAGTTATAGGGAAAGTATAACATCGGGAATTGCAGGCGGTTTTATTATCTCCGGACTGTTTGGTATCATCTCATGTGTAAAGTTGCTGAAGGATCCTCAAAAAGCGACTAAAGTAGAAATCGCAAAAAATGAGGAGCGTGCGCAATTTATACGAATGAAAACAAACTCAGCTACGTATACAGTGACTATTTTTATTGAATCTGTATGTGTTATTCTGGCAGGCCTCTTGGGATTCAAAGAAATTTCAATTTCGCTTGCTTGTCTCTCTCTCGCTAAAATAGCGATAAATCTTGGCTTTGCCCATCACTTTAGTCATAAGTATTAATACAAATACTATGGATCAGGCTGTCGCAAAATTCGTTGTCGGCAGTCTTTTTTATTTTTACAGGCTCCAAACACATCAGATGGCCTAAGCCGAAAAGGACGCCTGTTATGGACTATCGAAGCCAAATTCTTTAGTGGGAGTAAGCCAACCATCATTTAAAAGGATTGACAAAACAAAATCCTGGGTGTAATTTTACACCGTGAGGGATATTTTTACATCAAGTAATTGCCTCATAAATTAATCGTATCGAATTGGGGGATTGACATCATACTGTGAAATTGCCGATGTGTATCGACTGTAAAAAAACAGATATGTGAGTAAAGGTGGTGTCTGATATGCTGACGTATCATAAATCCTATGGTCTCATTATCGGCTCAATACTACTGATAATACTCAACATAGCGACCACTCGATTCCAATTCATAAGCTTTTTCTATATGTTTTATATATTTGTCTTTGTGATTGCGTGTCTAATGGCTATTTTGGCAATTGTTTCAACGCTGAACGTTCCACTCCCTACAATGTACAAACGAGTTATCCAGTTGATAGGCGTGGCGATCATTGTTGTTATACTCCCATGGTTGAGGTTTCTCATTAACGCGTTTGATTACTAATAATTGGTTGCTCTGGAGGGCGTGGGGGAAAATAGCGGAGGTATGTGTGTGTATTATAATTCAAAGCATGACTACTCTTGGTCGTTCTATAGTATTTCCGGGATTGTGCTTGTATTGTTAGTTGAAGGGGTGTTGGAACATAATCCGATTACGACTATAATTGGAATTATCATGGCGTTAGTTTACTTCTGGCGTGTTTTTAGTACCGGTTATTACTTAAAAGATACTGCATTAACGGTAAAGTCCGGCCCCTTTAGAAAAACAATTGATTACAGAGAAATATCAAGAATAAAAAAAGTCCGCGATGTCATATCGTTTGGATACGCACTTTCTGAGGAACGCTTAGAAATCGTTTATGGAAACCACGAAGATTACGTTCTAATTTCTCCTAATATGGAAGAAGACTTTTTGCGAGAGTTGAAAAAGCGATGCCCTCAGATTGCAGGTTGGCCGGTTAAGTGATTACGGGAAGCACAAGGCGATTTCCTTCATCCTGGTAATCAAAGCCTTGGTAGATGAGTATCCCCGAACGTTTACCCTATTGACAGCTTCCGCCCGGAATAAACCCTTCCAAGATGGCTTCACCCGACGCACCGGTTACTGAATTGAAAGGTCGGATAGCCACGCTGGAGTTTGGCATAATTGACGCCACGGTAGGGAGTTCGACTCGGGAAGACCATGTCGGTGGGACCTCCGGTGTGGCGAATAGTTGGTTTCCAAAACCGCCGATACCAGGTATGAAGATTTCACCGCTATACTTGTCATAATTGCCAAAAACGGCCGGCTGCGGCAAGGTGGCCAAAAAGCTCACCGCCTGACCTCCTCTGGGACCAAAATTCACAAAGGCGACTCCACCGGTTCCGAAGGGCACACGCCCCCGGGGCCGCAGCAGCGTGCAGCTTGGGTACGCGATGAATCCGGGAACACAGAGGACATCGCCTGGAAATAATCGATTAGGGTCGGCGATATGCGGGTTGTTTACGGCAAGCGCTTCGATTCGTACTCGGAACATTTGGGCAATCGCAAAAAAGGTGTCTCCCGGAAGAACGGTATAACGACCCAGAAACGCTGGTGGACAGTTCAATGGAACTCTCTGAGTAAGACGGTATGGCACTTTTATCGTCCCCCTGCCAACGCATTTGCCAGCAATATATGCCAGCAATTTGATTTGTGCCTATCGTCTGCCGAATGGGCACAGATCTTTGGCAATGACAAGCGAGCAGCAACCAAAATAAAACAATTATGCAACCCAAAAACGAAGTAGAGGATCACTTTTTTCGTGATCACTGTGGCCCGCTTTTACGTTGCCAAAATCATAGTTCTTTAAAAACAGGCGCTAGCGCTGGCTAAGCGAAGTCTTTTTTGGTTTGTTCGATGTGTGGTCGAGAGTTTCGGTGGAGCGTCGCCGCCGTGAAGTGGAACTCTGCTGCCAAGCTGGATGGAAATGTGGTTTTCCTCTCGGCGTGGGTGGGAGTGGAGGTTGCGATGGAGGAGTATTGAAAAAAATATTTTAAGTACTTGACAAAATCGAAGAGCAATCATAGGATATAATTGTAAAAACAAAATATGGGGCGAGGGGGGCAGAGGGTATTCGGAGAGGCAAAATAATACATACTTAAATGATGAAGCTTAACATTATAGAAATGTCGGATTTTAGCCAGTTTTTCGCAATACCTAAAAAAGTTAGGAGAGTGAATAAACCAATGGAAGTTATGGAAAGAATCATGAAATCCATTGATGTATTAGTAATCGTAGACACGCAAGGGGCGTTAACCTCGAATGACCTACATAATAACGTCTACTTAGTTGATACCAATAAATTCTTTGGCTCCTATCAACAAGGACAGCCTGAACTCGTCACAAACTGCTATGATACTCAAACGATCAACTGGCGTGTAATGTCGATAAATCCCGGAAACGATGTACAGATTAACAGGTTTACTGGTGAAATGGTAAACATGCAAGTCTGTGTACCCAAAAAGCTTGGAACGGTTCAAGATACGTTCTGGCAAGGGATTGTCCAATCTAGGGGAGCGTTGAGACGTTACCAATACTCGATTGAACTAATTTTTAACGGAACCAAAACCTTGAATTTTGACCCGTACATCAATGTAAGAGGGTAATCCCAGAGAGAAGGCCGGATCTGGCGAAACCGCCAAGTCCGGCCTTCTCTCTTTTTGGGGAAAAGGGACCATTGGTTTGGGCCGCCATCAAGAAATGTCAGAAACCCGTAAGAAATCTATGTGATCTTTCTTCAGAATTACCTTTTATAATTCATAACAGAGAGAACAGCCAACACAGCGACGTCAAACAGCGATAACAAGGTCAGGTAAGTGAAGAGCAAACATGTTAAAGGCGGTGACGGTCATCGACTCGTACAGCGTTTTGGTGGTGGATGATGATCAAGATATCGTGGAAAGCTTGTCCATCTACCTCCGTCAAGAAGGCTATGATGTCTTGAGGGCCTATGACGGACTGCAAGCATTGGAGATCATCAACACTCAGCCGGTTCACCTGTTGCTTATGGACATTATGATGCCGAAGTTGGACGGCATCAAAGCGACATTGAAGATTCGGGAAGAGAAAAACATTCCCATCATTATCGTGTCGGCCAAATCGGAGGACATAGATAAAATCCACGGCCTCACCGTGGGGGCGGACGACTATGTCACCAAACCCTTCAATCCCTTGGAATTGTTGGCGCGAGTCAAGTCGCAATTGCGGCGCTACACGACCCTGGGGAATATGGACCAGAATCATGCTGCCTCGAAAATCGTCATCGGCGGACTGCAGGTGGACCCTGAGTGCAAGAGTGTAACGGTGGACGGAGAATTCGTCAAGGTAACGCCGTTGGAATACGGCATATTGGAGCTTTTATGCAGGCATCCCAACCGGGTTTTCTCTGCGGAAGAGATCTACCGCCGGGTGTGGAACGAAGAAGGCTTTGTCAATGACAACACCATCGCCGTCCATGTACGCAGAATTCGAGAGAAAATCGAGATCAATCCGAAGGAACCGAAGTATTTGAAGGTGGTGTGGGGTGTTGGATACCGGATTGAAAAAAACTAGCCTTTTCCCCCTTGGAAAGGCCTTCGTCTTTTTGATGGTGGTGGTCAGTTTTGGCATCGCCGCAACCATGTTCGCTAACCTTGTGAAAAACGTGGACAGCCTGGAAGTCTTATCCGAACAGGAGTATGTCAATTCAAGCGAATTATCGCGCTACCAGCAGCAGTTTTTGGCGGATCTGAATCAGTTGCTTACGTACGGAAATGAAGACAATATAAAAGCCGGCAATAGCATCAATAAAAAGGAATTTGAGATTCGAAAGCAGCAAATCTTTGACGAATGGTATGCGGAGACGGTACGGTTGACGGGGCTCGCCGACCCTCCGAGGGACGAAGAGTCGAGCGTTCCAACAGTGGATAGGAAGCCGCAAAAATCTCAGGCGCTCAAAATTAAATTTGAACAGGAAATGGCCGGGAAACTGGCCGACCTTCATCAAGAAATGATTGACGATGAGCTCCGGGAGTATCGTTCCCTTTTACAGCGAGTGAGGAATCAACCGGGTCTCGATTACTTTGCCACCAACGGTGTTGTTACCTATAGCAATACAGCGCAAAGGGATCGTAACTACTTTACCGGATTTCAAGCCTACGATGTAGTGGACAAAAGTGGATCAATGATCTACCCGACAAAGAAAAACAATGCTGATATTTACGGTTCACCCTCCGACTACTCGCCAAATAACACGATTTATTTGGCTGTCAAAGATGAGTACCTGGATCAAAAACAGGAAGAATGGTTTCGACAGTATGCCCTTTTGCAGTACGGCATCAAGGTCATCTCAGGATCTGTTTTGCTGATCAGTCTAGGTCTCCTCTACCTAATCTGGGGAACAGGTAGAGGGAAGGATGGGGAAGCGATACAGGTTCAACTCATTGACCGGCTGTACACGGATATCGCTCTTTTCGGTATCTTTGCCGTGGTCTTCACATGGGCGGCTCTGATGTTCCAACTGATTCAAAGCAACGTTTTGGCTGCGCCGCTGCTCTATTTGGACTTCCGGCGATCGGAATTCCTGTCATCCATGCTGTTTAGCATGATCAGCTGCAGTCTGGGGTTATGGTTGCTGTTATCGCTGGTGCGGCGCTTGAAAAACAGGAGTTTCGTCAAAGAGAGCTTGACCTATCAGGTGGTCTCTAATATCTGGACCATGCTTAGGATCGTTTTGACGTCAGGTCCCATCATGATCAAAATCTCCGCAGCCATCGTGCTTCTGGTGGTCTCCGTATTCGTTTTGTCCGCTTCGATGGTTACCGCCGGTTCAAGGCTAGGGTTCCTCTTCTTTTTCTTGATTCTTAGCGCGTTGACGGTGTTCGTCCTGTATTACACCATTTCCGCCATAAAGCCGCTACAAGCGATCATGGACGGTGTCCAAATCATTAAAGGGGGACAACTGGATCATGCAATCGTGATCAACGAGCACAGCTTTTTTGCTTCGTTAGCGAAAGACGTCAATACCCTGGCCGATGGGCTAAAGCGCGCCTTGGACAAAGAGATCAAAGCGGAAAAAATGAAGTCTGAACTGGTGACCAACGTTTCGCACGATCTGAAGACACCGCTCACTTCGATTATCAACTACGCCGATTTGCTTTCTCAGGAAACGCTGATTCCAGAGGTCGCCAACGAATATGTGGCAGTCATCAAGAAGAAGAGTGAACGGTTAAAACAGATGACCCAGGACTTGTTTGAAATCTCCCGGATACAAAGCGGCAACATCACCATGGAAATGGAACGCATTGATTTGGCGGTCTTGCTCAACCAAACCCTGGCCGAGTTCGAAGAACAAATGGAAGCGTCAGATCTCGAATTCAAAGTGAACGCCCCGGAGGGCCAGGCCCTTGTCCTGGCCGACGGAAAACGGCTTTCCCGGGTGCTGGAGAATTTGCTCCAGAATATATTGAAATACGCACTGGTCAAGACGAGGGTCTACCTTACCGTATCGGCTGATGAAAATCATGCCTACGTGGAATGCAAAAACATCGCCAATTACGAGATGACTTTCAGTGAAGATGAAATTCTGGAGCGCTTTGTTCGGGGTGATCAGGCGAGAACCACCGAAGGCAGCGGGCTTGGGCTCGCCATTGCACAAAGCAATGTAACTGCTTGCGGCGGCCTATTAAAAGTGATCGTCGATGGAGACCTGTTTAAGGTGTTGATCACATTAAATAAAGCTTCGTCAGATGTCGATGCGCCGGGAGTCAACGATGGAGTGAACTGATATAGTGAACTGATGTCGTGAGTGGAACCAGATGGATAAGTTAGCGTTAAGACACAATCTCCCATGCGGTCCAGGATGCGCGGTCTTGGACCGCGTTCTCTTTTGTTGGCGACTGGATGATTTTATATAGTAAATGTCAAACAGCAAAGGAACGAGATTGGCATGTCCGGCAACGGCATAAGTTGTCTGAGTAACCAAGGAGGAATTTCATATATTTGTAGAAATATTTAACAAACAGATGCAAGAAAAAGCAAAAAAGAAAAAGCCGAAGGAGGGGGCTATCATTGTATTTTCGCGCAAAAAAAGACTTCTCGCATTTTTTTATGGCTTTTTTCGTGTACGCTGGAGGAATTACCTACGGCGTGTTGATCCAGCATAATTCAGTAGCAATAATGTATGCGATCATTTTGGCGGCGTTTTTATTTTTGATCTATTTCACCACGGGATATACGCTACAGGAGAAGGCATTGTTTATCCAACTAGGACCAATAAAAAGGACGATCCCCTACGGCGAAATGCGTAGAGTGAGAAAAGCCTTTGGCTTGCAACCTGGACCTGCGCTCTCCCTGGATAAGCTTGAGATCGTCTATGGTGATCGGATGGATCATGTCTTTATTTCTCCGGAAAGGGACAGTGTTTTTTTGCATGAGTTGAAACAGCGATGCCCTCGGTTAAAGATAGAAGGTGTTACGTCAGAGATCGAGGCGATCGACAATGAAAGCGTATAACAGATGGTTGTTCTTTGTTTTAATTGTTGGGTGGATTCTGTCGGTTGATAATGTACAGTTATCTTACTTGACTCACATACCTGTGGATTTACTATTGCTCTTAGGAATCGGTTTGCAGATCCTATTCAGCTCCCTGAAAAATATTCATTCTGCCAATATAGATACAAAATCAATGGCCTTCGTCTCAGTATTCATGTCTCTCATTATCACAGTAGTAACAGCATTTCTTTTTATTAGGAGATTTCAATGAAAAACTATGCGTTTTCTGTGTTCTTTATGGGAACTTAGTGGAATGAGCGTAAGCGTTCCCTCTGGTTAAGATATACGAGCGATGTCAAGATCGGGGTGGAGCGAATATGAGTTTTAAGAGGGCTTCGGTCTTAATGGGGAGACTTATTCTTGCCTTCATGCTCTTCGCTATGACCGGAAAAAATCTATTTGAGTTTGCCCCGGCGATCGGATGGTTGGGGGCCCTTATTTGCAGCCTTTTACAGATCGTTTTTCATCATATGGCGAAACGCAGGGGGGAATTGCTGTGATCAATCGATTGGCAAAAGGTATAATCGTTACTATCGTGTCGCTGAGCGCCTTTTTTTCGACAACGTCAGCCTTTGCGTTGGGCGATTACAATCGAGGAATTCTGTATGCGATAGTTCCGGTGAACTCTGATGAGCCGGATAAAGGAACCATCCAAGTCTGTTGTTTTGTCAGACGGTTTTTCGATCGTATTGTCGATGTTGACTTAAAAGCGTTTACAGGAGAAAACAACAGCATGTATCCCTGGGATTTTGAGGTGAAGAGCTATTCGTTAACTGCTCGTAAAAAAGATGGGTACGGCGTCGTTATTCAAGGTGTTGTAAACATAAGGTATATGACCAACGGCGAGTATAGAAATATCAACGTGAATGAAGAGCTTTGAAATAAGAAAAGCCAAGGATGTAAATCCCTGGCTTGCGCGCTGTTTCATGTGTGTTTTTCGTAGTTTCGCATCGGAGAGAATCGAGAATCGCCAAACGAGCCGAATCCCGCAGTGCGTCGATTAATGCATGGAATGTTGCGGCATCGCTTGTGAGGACGGTGCGCCCATCAGCAAGTTGGGGTCTAGCATGCCAAAGATCATGGCCACATGGGCGACGACGAGGAAAATAGCGACAAAGGTGGCGTGCAGCTTCAGTTTCCCATTCTCGTCTCGTTGTTTGCCGATGATGTTCAAGTCGAGCAACGCCATTCCCACAAGGGGGATGACACCGGCCAAATAGAAGCCGACGGCGATCACATCGGCCGGACCTCGCCACTGTCCGCTGAGGGTAAGGGGAATGACGGCCGATTGGAGGAGATAGAGGAATACACCGAGGAAGTAGACGCCGCCAACGATGCCTGCCGTTTTGTTGATCAACCGAAGCATGTTGCCGCCTTGACGGTTGAAGAGGATAAACAACTCTGTAATCGCAACCGTTTCGGCGAGGATAACCGGGATCGCCATGAACAGGATCAGGTTCCACGGTTGATTGACTGCCAGCAGTTCCATATAATGCGTCATTGCCATGCCGTTACGCTCCTTTCCTTTACTAAAAGGAGCATAACAAATACTTGTGAATAAGTTATGAAGCAGGGGTATGTGCAATGAGGCGAATGAGAAGCCCTTTACTGCTTCACAGGCGCCGCAGACGGAAACCTGTTACCTTCAAGACCGGTATCCGGCCTGGCTTCTTGACGCATAAATAACAGCAACGAGACGAAGAAAAAGAGCAACGCTGTTGACCAAAAGATGGACGATAGGCCAAACACCATCGACAGTATGCCGGCCGATAAGGGACCTAAGAGATTGCCCATTAAAGAGGCGCCGCTCGTGATGCCAAAGGCGGCGCCTTGTTTGGACTCGGGGATAAGATAGGTGACGATGGTGTTCGAAGTGGGGATCATCGCGCCGATACACAACCCGTTGATGGCCCGCAATACCGCGAGCGTAATCAGATCATGAGCGACCAACTGTCCAAAAAAGGAGATCCCACCGAGCAAGGAGGAGACGACAAGGATTTGTTTCGGAGAAAAGCGCCGGCTCAGCATGCCCATGCTTGCCGAAGCAATGGCGCTGGTTAGGCCGGCGATAGCGATGATGATGCCGGAAATACTTGCAAGGTTCTCTTGACTTGCCCCCATTTGCTGGATGTAGAGCGGCAAAATGGGTCCGATGCAATTGATCGCAAACTGCGTCAAAAACAGGACAAGCAGCATCAGTTTCAAATCCGTTAAAGACCAGACATCGTGGAAGGTCTCTTTCAAAGAAGACGCCTTTGCTTTTGTAGAAGGGGAAAACGTTTCCTTTACGGAAAAGTGAATGACAATAAAGGAGAGGATACAAAGTCCGCCAAAAACAAGAAAGGGCTGCCGGTAGCCAAAGTGATCGGCGATCACGCCGCCGATCATAGGGCCGGTTGCGCCGCCGACGATAAGCGATGTTTGCAATAATCCCACAGTAGAGGGAATTTTCTCTTTGGGGGCCATACTCACAGCCAGGGCGGTAACGGAAGCCGAAAAACCGCCGCATAGACCTTGGAGCATCCGCAATGTCAACATTTGATAGACATTCGTAACAAGGGACATGGTGATGATGAAGAGGCCAAACAGAAGTAACGTTTTTTCGACCATCGGTTTTCGTCCCTTGCGATCGGCGATGGCGCCCCAGAAGGGATTGGACAGGGCGGCGCAGAAGGCAGCGGCGCCAATCAGGATTCCAGACCACATGGCCGCTTCGGCCGTATCGGTGACACCAAGATGGCTGACAAACAGGGGCAAAAAAGAAATAACGCCGGTGATCGCGCTCATGCCGATGAATTGAGCGGTCCACAGGATTCCAAGATTTCGTTTCCATTCAGCGGCTGCCATAGGGGCCCTTCTTTCTGCAGTTACGTTTCGGTCAGATGAGGATGGAAAATGTTTGACTATTTAGAAAATACCTGTGTTCTATTACCCTGAAATTATAACGCCGGTGCAGATAAAATCAAATCACCAAATCACTTTTGTGTCCTATAAACAAGGAAAGCAGGCCAAATGAAACAATTGGTCTGCTTTCCCTGTTTTCACCAGTGTCGGCTTACCCGTTTAACCGAAATCTCTCCACCACGGTCTGCGACGACTGCGCCACTTCCATCAGCTTGTCCGCCGAAGCCGCCACCTCTTCTGAAGACGCGGCCACCTCCTGAGCGATGGCGGTCACCGCCTGGGTTGATGACGCGGCTTCTGTCGCCTTCTCATATAGGAGTTGCAACGATGTGGAGGCGGTCACCGCCATGGCCACTTGGGAATCGGCCCGTTCGATGACGCTGTCGAAGCGCCGCAACTGCCCCTTCAGCAGTTCTACCATTTCGCGCAGGCGGGCAGCGTTTTCCTGAGACTTCTGGTGCTCGGCGTCGGCTAACCGGTGGCCTTCGTTGATCGCAGAGACGGTGGCGTCGATGTCGGTGCGGATCTCGGTGATGATGGTTTGAATCCGTTGCGCTGCCTGGCGGGATTGTTCGGCCAACTTGCGGATCTCATCGGCGACGACGCCGAAGCCGAGTCCATGTTCGCCGGCGCGAGCCGCTTCAATGGCGGCGTTCAAGGCAAGCAGGTTGGTCTGGTCAGTGATATCCGTGATCGCCTGGATGATTTCCTCAATACCGGTGCTCTTTTCATGGAGTTGACTTGTTGTCTCGGCGCCTTGGCGCATCGTCTCGGCTGTCGTCTCGGATAGCGTCTGAGCCTCTTGCAGGGAGGTTGAGATCGTCTCAGACAGCCGGGTCAGTTGAAAGCCTTCTTGTGAAGCGGTTTTGCCTTCGGTGACGATATCCTGGGAGAGTATTGACAACTGTTCCATCTGTTCCACTGTCTGGGAGAGGTGGCGCGTCTGTTCGAGCAGGGTGTTTGCGACCGCTTCGTTGCTGCGGGCCAGGTGGTCGGCCGCCTTGGCCGACTGTTGGCAAGTGCCGTTTAAACTGACCGATTCGGTATTGACCAGACGGGAGGACTGCTGAATTTCACCGATCAATTGTTGCAGACCGTGAGACATCTCTTGGAAGGCATCGACCAATTGCCGGATCTCCGGTTCGCTGTAGTTGATGTCGTTTAAATGAACCGTCAGATCGCCCGATGCCAATTTGCGCGCTTGGGCGCCCATCGCCTCCAGCGGTGCGGCGATGCGCCGGCCAAAGAGGGTTGAGGCAACAAGGGAGAGGGCGATCATGCCGGCGGAGAGGCCGAGCAGGAGATAGGTCAACTTGTAAATGGGGGCAAAGAGCGTCGCTTCATCATCACGGATCAGGATGGTCAGGTTTGTAAAATCCGAATGCATCAGGGTGGCTACGTAGCGGACACCGCTGTCGCTGTAATCGGCCGTGCCGTCGGCGCCGGCGGCAGGCAGGGGATAGGGGGCGGTCTCCGTGGTTTTCGAATTGTCAGGATGGTAGAGCAGCTTTTGCTGGCTATCGACGATGATGATTTTTTTGTCCGCCGAGGAGTCGAACTCCTGGGTCCGCGTGATAAAGGAACGGATCACATCATCGACGCGCAGGTAACCGGCCAGGGCGCCCACCAGTTGGCCCCCCTCGGTGATGGGCACGGCGATGGAGAGGATCGGCTTGCCCGTCACTTTACTGATGGTGGGCACGCCGACGGCAAAGAGTTTTCCTTCCTTTAATATCGCTCGGGTGTAATCGCGGTCGGCCACATTGACATTAGCGGCGCTGTTCGAACGGGCAGTCTGCATGCCGGTCATGTCGATGACCGCGATGGCGTCCATGTCCGGAAAAACGCTGCCGAAGGATTCCAGGAGCGGTTTTTGTTCACTGAGACTCATGCTCTTGATTTTTGGCAGGCTAGAGAGTTGTTTGAGCAGGTTCCGTCGTTCTTCAATGGATTTATTCAGGTCTTGGAGCATGCTGTTGGCCCATTGGCTTTGCCGCTGGCGGATCTCCTGCTCCAGCGATGTGCTGACGGTGGAATAGGAGGTATACCCAAGAAGCAGCAGCGGCAGCAGGGAGAAGAGGACGAACCCGGCGATGAGTTTTAGGCGGAGCGACATGGTGACTACCTCCTTTATGGTGTTAGCAGAAAGAGAAATTAATTCCTTGGCCCAAAATGGACAAAAAAAGAACAAGCATATAGAATACACTTGTTCTCTCCTTTGAGAAAGTGAAAGGAGATATACCATTATTTACTTTAATATTACGGGTCGATTGGTTGCTTCGTCAAGGGGGCATAAAGAGAAACACCCCAGATTGGGGTGTTTAAGGGTAGATCTGCTTAGTAGGCGCATCCCGAACCAGGGGAGACGGGACGTTTGTTCCGAAAGGCCGTTCCTTTACGGGCCTGGTGACAGGCGAGCAGGAAGACGGTAAAATAGCCCCTAAATCTCTTTTTCATTTTACACACCCCTTGTGGTGAAAAATGGGAGGAAACGATCCAGTGAGCGTTTCGTTTTTGATGCGCACGGTGGGCTTATCGAAACAGAAGAATAAAAAGAGTTTTGAACCAATGGCTCAAAACTCTCTCTCACTACCTATGGTGGGCGATAACGGAATCGAACCGCTGACCTCTTGCATGTCAAGCAAGCGCTCTAACCATCTGAGCTAATCGCCCGGTATGAAAATGGTGCGCCCGGCAAGAATCGAACTTGCGCACCTGGTTCCGGAGACCAGTGCTCTATCCACTGAGCTACGGGCGCCTGTTAGCGACAAGTAGTAATATACCAAATAGATCGTGCTGCGTCAACAGCAATTTTTTCCGAAAAGGATATCCAAAGGGGAAAGGCAAAGTTTCTTTTAATCGAATGATCGACGGGAGAACTTTGCCTTTGCCCTGACGCCGGTTTGTCAATCCTGTCCCTGCACATCGTTGATGCCGTAGCGGAAAAAATGATTCTTGAAGTGTTGGATTGCCTTTTCGCTGACGCCGAGTTCCTGGGCCATCTCCGTGTCTGATTTGTCGGCGGCGACGCCGGCGATGAATTTATCGAAGTCGACCCCCATTTCATGGGTTTTATCAACCAAACTCTCTCGCGTTCCCCAGGGCGCACCTCGACTAGAAAAATCACTCGTTTCCTGAACACCCAGTTCCCGGGGACGGACCCCTTCTTCTGTCACGTGGCCATACAGATCGGAACGAGCGTCCAGAGCCACCCGTGTCGCTGAACCGAGATCTTCGGGAACAAAGCGATCGGGCAGAGGACGCTGGTCCCCTTTGCCTTGAGAGCCCCCCATTGTTTTCCCTCCTTGACCGTTACCTGTTCAGGGCTAGTATTCGGTCGATCGCGCCGACCTATGCCGCTATCAGATTGAAATTTTTGACGAAAAAAGCAGGAAAAACTCGGGTGTCATCATAATATCTTAGATAATTTGACAATCACAAGAAAAAGATTCCAAAAGGAATCCATTAGACCGGAGATTTCTCCGACAAACAAAGATATAGGCAGGTGGGAAGGGAATGTCACCCAAATTCGAACCGGATCATTACATAAGCCCTGGAACAGCCCATCGGTGTTTTGGCGTCGAACCGGAGGCGCTGAAACAGATGGTCATTGATGGCGTGATTCCCGGACAAGTCGAGAAAAATCGAGTCCGGATCAAGGAGGACGAATTAATCCGCGCCATTGGGGAAGGCGTAATCGGTCAATCGCCTCGCTTTTTGGGCATGTATGATGGAAAATTGAAGGAAGTATACCCCGGTGTGTTTCGCACGGTTGTGTGATGGGGAAGGAAACCAAGGGTCTGTCTTTTCATGGATAACAACGATGATCATAACGATGTAATAAACATAACACGAAAAAGAGCGCCGTGACGGCGCTCTTGCTCTTTTTTATCGCCTAGGCGCCAGCGCGATGGCTAGGGCCTAGGTACAATGTTTCATGAAGTAGATTCACGATGTGAGAAAGGCAGGGTAAAACCCCGGAGAAGGGATATGGTGCGCCCGGCAAGAATCGAACTTGCGCACCTGGTTCCGGAGACCAGTGCTCTATCCACTGAGCTACGGGCGCGATGGAGCGGGTGATGGGAATCGAACCCACGTATTCAGCTTGGGAAGCTGATGTTCTACCATTGAACTACACCCGCGTGGTGCGGTCGAGAGGACTTGAACCTCCACAGCCTTGCGACCACTAGAACCTGAATCTAGCGCGTCTGCCAATTCCGCCACGACCGCATGGTTAATGTTGACAATGGTCGGAGCGACACGATTTGAACGTGCGGCCTCTACCACCCCAAGGTAGCGCTCTACCAAACTGAGCTACGCCCCGATATTTTGTCACGAAATTTATTATAGCGCAAATAACGATTCTTTGTCAAGAAAAAAGGCGGTGAAAAATATCGCCATCGGATTTTCCGTCCTTAGCGGGGAAAGCTAAGCACTGTAAATCCTTGAAGGGCTGGTGACGGATGCGTGCGCTTCGATATCATTGTCATAGGTTCTGGAGCGGCAGGCTTGTCCTCGGCGATTCAACTGGCCCGTTACAACCATTCGGTCCTGGTCTTTGACGGAGGAGAAGGCCGGACTTCCTGGGTCCCCAAATACCATAACCTGCTGGGATATCCCCAAGGGATTACGGGGAAAGAACTGCTGCGCCTAGGGCGGGAGCAAGCCCAGATGTATGGCGCCGAGATCGTCAAGAGCCTGGTGGGGCGGATTGAAAAGACAGATGAAGGTGATTTTACCGTCACTACCAGTAGCGCCGATTACCGAAGCCGGTACCTCGTCTTTGCCACCGGTTTGACGGACATCCAGCCGGAGATCCCCAACCGTTACGAATTCGCCGGTCGATCTGTATACTACTGCCTTGACTGCAACGGATTTGAGTTCATCGGTCAGAAGGCGGCGGTGCTGGGACATACCAAGCGGGCCATCCTCAGCGCCGTTGCCCTGCTCGATTACACCCATCATGTCTTCATCGCTACCAATGGACAGCCATTGGAAGGGCGAGCGGAGTACGACGAACTTCTCAAGGAATACCGGATTGAGGTGATCGAGACGCCGGTGGAACGCTTTCAGGGGGTGGCAGGAGTGAAAGGGAAACTAAAAGCGCTGTCCTTTCAGGGCGGTTCACTCCGAGAGGTCGACAAAGCCCTGTCCACCTACGGTGTCAAAGGCAACAGCAAGCTCGCCGAGGAATTGAGTGTAGCTGTTAACGAAAGGGGACACATCATTGTCAATGACTTTATGGAAACGAACATTCCCCACATCTATGCTGTCGGGGATGTAATCAACACGACCCAGATGCTCGTCTTCGCCATTTGCGAGGGGGTAAAAGCCGCCATGTCGATCCACCGCGCCATGGAATCGAAGCGACAGCGGCTTCCGGTTCAGGATGGGCCGGACGTAAGCGATTAGAAAGGGTGACGCCGTCAGATCGGCGTCACCTTCATTTTTTTCGTGCCGAGGCTGTCCTGTTAAGAAGCGACCATTTTTTGCGAAAGGAGCAGGCGAGGGCTGGGTCAGTTGGGCTGGGATCGATCGGCCAGTTGTGATGCACTCGCCGTCGCGTCATCCAAAAGAGAGACATCAAGCGGAAGAGTGTCCCGACCGGAAAAGGCGTTCCCCTGACTGTGGCTCTCGTAATAGAGGCGATACTCCTGTTGTAACCCTTTTAATCCGTTAAACACTGCTTTTTCCCCGTATAACCAGCGAAGCATACCGGGAACCTCATTCTTGATCGTTTCCACGCAGATCGGGCTGCCCATGTCCTGCAGGCGTTGCAACTGCAAGAATACGGACGATTTGATCTCTTCTGGAGTGCTCCCCCAGCGGATACGTTTCCCGGGCGCCCAGGTGAGTGGAGTGGACCGCACGGTGGATTCGGTTTGGATGGGTGACCCGGCCTGGCCCTCTTCCAAGGTTTGCACCCGCCGCCGCAACTCCCCCGCCTCAGCTTCAAATCGCTGCAGCGCTTCGACGAGAATGGTGGTCACCGTATTCATCGTTTCTTCCATGGCCTGACGGTACTGCTGGTACTGTTCATCCATGCGACGGAGGATCATTTCTTTTAATACGGGAGATGATTGCAGTCGTGAGATCAGATCATCGAGATGGTATTCCTCGATGCTTCCAGGAGAACGGTATTCCTTCCCGGCCAGATCGGCAGGCGTGATCATCGTGCCGACAAGGCCGCGCCGTCCTTTTTTATGGTGGATCCCTGTGGCCGCCGCTTTTTTTTCCCGGATCTCCGTCGTGAAGATTTTGCGTATTTCGTCTGACATGGTGGCTTCCTTTCTCTGCTTGAACATGTGCTTGGACAAGGGGTAAAGGAGGGCGAGGCATTTAATCAGAACATAAAAAATATTCAGAAAAAACTCTTTTCCCCAGACAAAGAATCGTTTATAATAAGCGACAAGATGCTTTGACGAGTAAACGAGCATATATCTAGTTAAACGAGAAATATTTTTGGATAAACGAACTGCGCTATGGAATTTGAGGGGGTTGGGCGGCGATGCGTATTGATGTGCTTGGTGATGGTCGTATTCAAGTGCTGGTTTCTACAGAGGGTTTGTCCCAACGGGGGATAAATATTCGTGACCTTTGGCAATACAACCCCAATGCACAACAATTTCTCTCAGGCGCTCTTCGTGAAGCCATGGACAATGGTGCGATTCACCTGCCTTCCGGGGCGGTCTCTGTGGAAGCCATCGGATTGGTGACAGAAGGGGTCGCTGTCATCTTGACCGTACAGAAACCGGCCGTCGCCACCTGTCCGATGCTAGAACCGGAAGGGGGCAACAGGGAGGAGAGGGAAGGCGATTCTGTCAAGGCCACGGAAGTGGCCTATGTATTCCATAGTTTTGAGGACCTGCTTTCCGCCTGCCGGCGCCTGACCGACAATGATTTGCGCCAGGGCGATGTGCTCCATTACCAGGGCGCCCTTTATCTGACCATCCCCATCGAAAGAGCACAGGAGCGCGCAGCCCGCACGTTGTTGAGCGAGTACGGCGAAAAAAGCCCTTACGCACCTCTATTTTTCACGGAACATGGTAACATCATACGCAAGGGCGACGCGCCGCGCTTTATCGTTGAAAAGTTTGGTCAGAAAGAAGGCTATCGAAAAACAGGATAATTTTTTAAGCAACCACTTGTTTCGTCGTCGATTCTTGCTTATAATGTAAATCGAAATAGCAAATGTCACAACGAAGTGACGATTGGGCAACGACGCTTTCTCATCTTAACCTCCGTTAAGATGTATGAAAGCGTTTTTTATTTGCCCATACTAAGTGAGGAGGTTTTCGACACATGGGTTACACCAAGGAAGACGTCCTTCGCATGGCTCGCGAATTTGACGTCAAATTTATCCGCCTGCAATTCACCGACATCCTCGGCGTCTTGAAGAACGTGGCGATCCCCGTGGATCAACTGCAAAAAGCGCTCGACGGCGAAATGATGTTTGACGGTTCCTCTATCGATGGTTTTGTTCGCATCGAAGAATCGGACATGTATCTCCGTCCCGATCCGAACACCTTCGTGATTTTCCCCTGGCGTCCCCAAGACGGCGCTGTTGCCCGTCTGATCTGTGACATTTACAATCCCGATGGCACCCCCTTTGGCGGCGACCCCCGGAACGTGCTGAAGTCTGTTCTGGCTGAAGCCGCTGAAATGGGCTACACCATGAACGTTGGTCCCGAATTGGAATTCTTCCTTTTCCTGACCGACGCCGAAGGCAAAGCCACCACCATCACCCATGATAAAGCCGGTTACTTCGACCTCACCCCCGTTGACCTCGGGGAAAACGCCCGCCGCGACATGGTTCTGACCCTGGAGCAAATGGGCTTTGAGATCGAAGCGTCCCACCATGAAGTGGCCGCCGGTCAGCACGAAATTGACTTCAAATATTCCGACGCCCTTGATGTGGCTGACAAAATCGTCACCTTCAAGTTTGTCGTCCGGACTATCGCCCAGCGCCATGGTCTCCATGCCACCTTCATGCCCAAGCCGATCTTCGGCATCAACGGCTCTGGCATGCACACCAACATGTCCCTCTTCCAGGACGGCAAAAACGCGTTCTACGATCCGTCCACCCCGGATCAACTGAGCGAAACGGCCAAGTACTACATTGGCGGTCTGCTGAAGAACGTCCGTTCCTTCGCCGCTGTCACCAACCCCACCGTCAACTCCTACAAGCGTCTCGTTCCCGGCTACGAAGCTCCCTGCTACGTCGCTTGGTCCTGCCGCAACCGCAGCCCCTTGATCCGGATTCCCGCCAAGCGCGGCGCTTCCACTCGGGTCGAACTGCGCAGCCCCGATCCCTCCTGCAACCCCTACCTGGCCCTGGCTGTTTGCCTCAAGGCCGGCCTGGACGGCATCAAAAACAAAATCGCCCCGCCCGCGCCTGTTGATGAAAACATCTACCACATGAACGCAGCTCGTCGCGCCGAACTGGGCATCGACAGCCTGCCTGCCAGCCTGTCCGAAGCCGTTGACGAACTCGAAAAGAGCGAAGTCATCAAAGAAGCTCTTGGCGCCCACGTCTCCGAGCGTTACGTCGAAGCCAAACGGGGCGAATGGGATTCCTTCCGGATTTCCGTCCATCCCTGGGAAGTCGACGAGTACCTCACCAAGTACTAATCGACCCGTTACGTCTCGGGCGATTGGATTTCTTGCGATACCAAGCGCAAGCAAGCCGTTCCCTTCTAGGAGGGGGCGGCTTGCTTTTCGTCCTTTTTGCCCAAAGGCGTTCAAAGCTGCTACCGGTTCAGTGCTTCTGTAACGCTTCTTGTGTAGCCACGCGTGCGTAAACCTGCCCTTTCGGTGATGAGTGAGAAAGATGAATCATTGCAATGATTCAATGCGTTTTGGATAGACAAGACATCCTTTTTGATTTTATGCGAATTGGAAAAAAATACTCGTTGCATTTTGATTGTCGCTGTGTAATAATAATCAACGTCGCCGCTGCGGTGCGGTAAAAACTACCGGAAATCAGCGTGCGGCGTAGGTGAGAAAA
>NZ_WXEX01000022.1 GCF_009877435.1 Heliomicrobium gestii
TTTTTTCTTGCCCGTTTACCGGGCGAAGCTTATGATATCACGGTCGATCGCAATTGTCAACAGGACTTTTTAGGAAAATCACCGTTATTGCTTTGTTTTTAGCAAGCACCGTTTGTCTTGCCACCCGTGACACAAAAAGTATCTTACCACCAATGTGGCGACAATGCAACCAGAAATTTCAGGAAGAATTGCCGTTCTCGCTTTGCTCATCATCGAAGATGAGGAAGATGAGCTTGGCAGGGGAGACAGGACTTGAACCCGCAGCCTACGGTTTTGGAGACCGCCGCTCTACCGATTGAGCTACTCCCCTATATCATGGTGCGCCCGGCAAGAATCGAACTTGCGCACCTGGTTCCGGAGACCAGTGCTCTATCCACTGAGCTACGGGCGCTTCATTTCGTGCGTCGGCACGTTTACCAGAACAGGATTGCATCTTACCACGCCCAAGGCCAAATGTCAAACGGGAAAATCATTCCGTAATTTCCACCCGGTTCCCGTCCGGGTCGAGGACGCAACTCTCATAATAGCCATCGCCGGTTACCCGCGGCTCACTGATCACCCGGTAGCCGTCGCTCCGCAGTCGTTCCGTCAATTGATCTACCGTTGACCGCGCTCCCGTCGCGAAGGCGACATGGGCCAAACCGGCGATAGGCGGCCCCGCGGCTTCACCCACCGACCCCAGTTCGGGCACGCCCATGAGTTCAAGCGTTGCGCCTGCGTCGAAGGAAAGGAAATAGGATTCAAACTGTTTCCTTTCATTGCGATACTTCGCGCCCGCCGTTCCCCCAAAGTATAGACAGTAGAAATCCCGCATTTCTTCGAGCTTGTTCGTCCATATCGCCACATGATGGATCTTCATCGGAACACCCCATTTTCGCTCTCCTCCCGGCTTTCCGTTACCGGCCCAGTTGCCGCACCTCGACTCGTTCCATCAAATTAGCCACATCGTCGACGCAGCAGCCGCCCGTTTCGGCGGTCAGGGCCGAAGCAGTGGATACGGCGACGGCAAAGCGGACCATCGCCTCCGCGGCGTACCCACGGCTCATCACCAGGGCAAAAGCGGCAACCATCGCGTCGCCACAGCCGACCGTGTTGACCGGCTCGATCGCCGGCGGTTTGGCCCAGAGCACGGTGGCGCTGCCGGCCCGGCTGCCTTTGCTGTCACGCAGACGGGGGCCCCACCCCAGCACGACCCCTTCACTGCCCAGGGAGATGGCCGCATTCTCCGGCCCCAGGGCCAGCAATTCCCGGACCGCCCTTGCCGCCTCGCCGGCATCGCGGATCCGGTGGCCCAACAGTTGACCCACCTCGTCCCGGTTCGGCTTGATCAGCGTGGGGGCCGCCTCCATGCCTTTTGCCAGGGGCTCCCCGCTCGTATCAAGAATGACCTTTTTCCCGGCCCCCTTCGCCAAGGCGATCAGCCGCGTATAAATATCCCGGTCGATCCCTTGGGGCAGGCTGCCGGACAAGGTGACGACAGTGCAGCGTTCGAGCGCCGCTTGGAACCGCGCCAACAAGCGTTCCGTATCGGCGGGTGAGACGGACGGTCCCGGTTCGAGGACCTCTGTCTGTACCCCTGTCGCCTCATCGATGATATTGATGCAGGTCCGGCTCTCCCCATCCAATCGGACGAAATCGTGAGCGACCTGCTGCTCGTCCAATTTGGTTTCGATGAACCGTCCGGCAAAGCCGCCGGCGAAGCCGGTCGCCAGCACCGGCTCGCCGAGGGCGTGGATGACGCGGGCCACATTGAGTCCCTTGCCGCCCGCCGTCGCAATCACTTTTTTGACGCGCTTGACATCGCCCACCTGAAAACGCTCCACCCGGTAGGTCTTGTCGATGGCTGCATTTAATGTAACGGTGAGGATCAAGAGGGCATCACTCCGCCATTTTTTTCTTAAAGAGGTTGATCACATCGACGGGCGTCGGATCGACGCCTCGGCAGATGGGCGCGTAGAGGCTGATAAAGTCGCCCAGGTAGACGAGTGAAAACATCCGCGCGAGGCGCCCTTGCCCTTCCGCATGCAGTTCTGTCACCTTGCCCATGCGATCCCGGAGGATATCCCGGGAGATGTCCTTGCGCTTCGCCAGCTTTTCCGAATCGGCTTCCCGATCCCGCAACATCAGCAGGTAGAAGCGAGACAGAAGCTCTTGCGGCATATCCCAACCAACGGCCTCGTCGTGATGGAGATTGGGGATGACGTTGTAAAAGGCCATGAGCTTGCTGTTTTCCCCAAACTGGTTTTTGATCCGCCAGGCGACGGCATCATAGTAGTCCAGGGAGCCATAGACGAGGGGGATGTATCCCTGAAGGTCGATGGCGATCTGTTTCGCCAGGTTGTCGCCGATCGGACAGTCTGCCCCGTAGCGCTGTTTCAAGGCGGCGAAACAGTCGATCACCCCTTCAATGTCTGCCCTTTTATCCTCAATGATGCCCAGTTTTCCCAGAATCACCAGCAGCGGGATAAAGATGTAGCCCAAATCGCGGCGCGGGTGGCCGATATCGGGCGGCACGATCAGGTACGGAACGCCGTCGCGCCGGCACCGGTCGGCCAGCTTGCCGCCGGCGGTGACGGCGACACAGAAGGCGCCTCGTTCGACGGCCTGATCGTAGGCGCTCAGGATCTCTTCTGTATTGCCCGAATGGGAGATGACGAAGACGAGGGTGTTGGCGTCCACATAGGCCGGCACATGATAACCTTGGTTGATTGCCAGGGGCAGGGGAAGCTCGTCGAAGAGATAGGAACGAAGCAGGCCGCCGCTCACCGAGGAACCGCCGCCAGTTCCCAGCATAAGGATCTCATGAAAGGCCCGGCCCGGGTTGTCCAGCCCAAAGGCCTGCGCCAGGGCGAGCCCTTCGGCAAACTGTTCCGCATAGTGTTCCGTCGTCACCAGCGACCCCATCGAGTCGAGTTCCCGGATCTTCTGAACATCATTCAGGTCGATCATCCATCTCTCTCCTTAAGAAAGTATCTTATTAAGAAAGTGTCTTACGCTCTTCCGCGACGTGTAAGGGGCGCCTTTCCCTCACCTGTCCGCCTTGCCGTTCGCGCCAGCCAAGCGGATCTTCACCCGCGCCAGGTCTTTTACGGAGCTGTGGGCCCTCTTCAGGTACTTCCGCGGGTCTGTCTCCTCCGGATGGGCCTCGAGGTAGGCCCGCAGTTCCGCCGCAAAGGCGATTTTCAGTTCCGTGGCGATGTTGATCTTGCAGATGCCCATGGCGATGGCCCGTCTGACCATCCCGTCGGGCAGGCCGGAACAGCCGTGCAGCACCAGCGGGATGGCCATCTGTTCGCGGATCTTGCCGAGCCGGTCAAAGTCGATCGTCGGTTCGCCCTTGTACATGCCATGGGCCGTCCCGATGGCGATGGCCAGGGAATCGATGCCGGTGCGTTCGGCATACTCGCGCGCCTTTTCGGGGTCGGTGAAGGCGGCTTCACTGTCGTTGACAGTCAAATCGTCTTCGACGCCGCCGATGCGGCCCAGTTCCGCCTCCACCTGCACGCCCCGCTCACGGGCGTAATCGACAACCGCCTTGACGAGGGCGATGTTTTCCTCAAAGGCCAGGTGGGAACCGTCGACCATCACCGACGAGTAGCCGCCATCGATGCACCGGTAGGCCAGGTCGGCGCTGTCGCCGTGATCGAGGTGCAGCGCGACCGGCAGCGGAAACGTCTCGGCGGCGGCCGTCGCCATGGCAACCAAGTACTTGATGCCGGCATGCTTGCAGGTGCCCGGCGTCGTCTGCAAAATCACCGGCGCCTGTTCCTCCCAGGCAGCTTTCATGACGGCGTCCAGCGTTTCCAGGTTATGTACATTGAAGGCGGCGATGGCGTACCCGCCGGCGGTCGCCTCTTCAAGCATCGCTTTTGATGAGATCAGCGGCAAGATGAATCCCCCTTTTTTATGCGCCTTTTGACGGTATCCTCCGATTCCCTTTTCCGCGGTGAGCGGTCGCGAACAGGGATCTGCCCGAAGGCGAACTGCTCGCCCCAGCGGGATGCCTCCGGGAATGACCCCAGGAATGACCGCGGGAATGACCCCGCGATGCCCCCGATGGCCTACTTGCACCCCAGGTGCTCCATCGCCAGCGCCGCCGCGCCGATCATGCCTGATCGATCGCCGAGCAGGGCCGGCCGGATCTCCACATTGGCCGCGATGTTTTGCATGGCCCGCTTTTGAATCACCTGCCGCAGGGGCGCAAACAGCTTTTCTCCCGCCAGGGAGACGCCGCCGCCGATGATCACCCGGGTGGGATTGATCAGGTTGATGTAGCTGGCGAGGCCGATGCCCAGGTATTCGGCCGTCTCCTCCATGATCCGCTGCGCCAGGCCGTCGCCGGCCTCTACCGCCTGCGATAGGACGGCCGCCGAGATCCGGGCGAGATCGCCTTCCACCATGGCCGTCATCTTCGTAAAGTGGCCAGCCTGGATATAGGCCCGAGTCCGCCGGGCGATGGCGGGCGCCGAGGCGTAGACCTCCAGGCAACCCCGGTTGCCGCAGTTGCAGGTCAATCCGTCCGGGTCGATGGTCATGTGGCCGATCTCGCCGGCGTTGTCGGTCGTCCCCCGGAACAGGCGGCCATCAATGATGATCCCGGATCCGACACCGGTCCCGACGGTGATGTAGATCAGGTTGGCGATCCCCTGGCCGGCGCCGAAGTGTCTCTCCCCCAGCGCAGCGACACGGACATCGTTGTCCATAAAAACAGGGCGGCCATATTCCCGCTTAAAGACGTCCAACACGGGGACATGATCCCAACCGAGGTTGCCGGCAAAGATGCTGGCGCCCTTTTGGAGGTCCACGAGGCCAGGGATGCCCAGTCCGATTCCCTCGACAACGCTCATCGGCACCGCGCCGGTGACCGCGTTGATCGAGGCTTTCATGGCGGCGAAGACATGGGCCGGACCTTTGTGGGCCTCTGTCATGCGCCTGTCTGTCTGAAACACCTCACCCCGTTCATTGATCAAGGCGGTGGCGATTTTAGTCCCGCCCAAATCCAAACCGATAAAGTACATCTGGCCCTTCGTCCCCTTCTTTCTTCTGCCTTATGCCCGTAATCACTCTGCCTCGCGTCGTCTTGGCCGGCGTTATCATTGGCTTCCTTTTGCCGAACCATTTGGGCTGGCGCTTTTTGTCCGGCTCGTTTTATCTGGTTTGAGCGGCTCCGCCCTGTCAGACATCACATGGAAATGTGGGCCTTCCCCCTACTTCTTGGTCAAGTACTTCCGGATATCAAAGGCGACGGCCACAACGATGATCAACCCCTTGATGATCAACTGCCAATAGGGGTTGATGCCGATGAAGGTGAGGCCGTAGTTGATGACGCCGAAGATCAGGACGCCGGCCAGGATGCCCGGCACGGTGCCGATGCCGCCTGTCGTCGATACGCCGCCAACGACGCAGGCGGCGATGGCGTCCAGTTCGTACATGTTGCCGTAGTTGTTGGTGGCGCCGCCGGTCCGGGCCGCCTCGAGCACCCCGGCGGTGCCGTAGAGGGCGCCGGCGATGGCATAGAGGAGGATCAGGTTGGCCGCCACATTGATCCCGGAGACGACGGCGGCGTTGACGTTGCCGCCGATGGCGTACATGTTTTTGCCGAGCCGCGTCTTATTGAAAACAACCCAGACGATCAGGGCGATCACCGCCGCAAAGATGACAATGTAGGGGATCGAGTAGGGACCGTCACCGATGGCGCCCGAGCCGAGATTGGTAAAATCCGGCCGTAGACCGCCGATGGGCTGCGATTCGTTGGGCTTCATGTCAAAGTAGATGGAGTTGACGCCGTAAACGATGACCATCGTGCCTAGCGTGGCGATGAAGGGCGGGACGCTCAACTTGGCCACGATCACCCCGTTGATCACACCGATGACGAGACCGGCCGCGATGGCGATGACGATGGGCAGCCACAGGGGCAGATCGGGCATGTCCGGGAAAAAGCGGCGCGAGTAGTCCGCCACCTGCAGCATGGAAGCCGACAACACAGCCGTCAGACCGACGACACGGCCGGTGGACAGATCCACGCCGCCGGTGATCAGCACAAAGGCGGCGCCCAAGGCGATGATCACCCGTGTCGACGACTGGAGCAGGATATCGCGGAACGTCGTCACCGACAAGAATCGAGGGTCGTAAACGGCGATGGACACAATCAGCAAGGCCAGCACGATGTAGATGGCGTACTGCAAAAAGAACTCCTGAATCTTCTTGGTCTCACTATTCATATCTCGTTCCCTCCTCAACGTGCCATCATTCGGCCCCTTGCCGGCTTGCCGCGCCGGCTGCCCGCTGCGTCGCCAGGCGCATGATCTCTTCCTCTGTGGCGCCGTTCCCCTCGAGGATGCCCGTCAAGCGGCCTTCGCACATGACCATGATCCGGTCCGACATGCCCAGCAGTTCGGGCATCTCCGAAGAGATCATGATGATGCTCTTGCCCTGCTTGGCCAGTTCGGCGATGATCGTGTAGATCTCAAACTTGGCGCCCACATCGATGCCCCGCGTCGGTTCATCGAGCAGGAGAATCTCCGGATCCGTCAGCAGCCAGCGGGCCAGGAGCACCTTCTGCTGGTTGCCGCCGGAGAGGTTTTTGATCAGCGTCATCATCGACGGCGTCTTCACCCGCAGCTTCTCGATGCTGGCCGCCGCATCGCTGCGCCGCTGTTTTTCATCGAGTAACAGGTAGGCGGTCTCATAGCGCGCCTGTTTGGCGATGACGGTGTTCTCCAACACCGGCAAGACGGGAAAGATCCCCGTCACCCGCCGCTCCTCCGTCAGCAGGGCGATCTTGTGCTTCTTGGCGTCGGCGGGCGACTTGATCCGCACCGGTTTCCCTTTGACGAAAAAGTTTCCCGACAAGGAGCGTAGACCAAAGAGCGCCTCCACCAGTTCTGTGCGCTGGGCGCCGACGAGCCCGCCGATGCCGAGGATCTCCCCTTTGCGCAAGGCAAAGGAGACATTTCTGAAAGACTTCGGCAGCGGCGATGTGAGGTTCTCCACGCGCAACACCTCGTCGCCGGGCACATTGCTCCGTTCGGGAAAGCGCTGGGTCAGGTCGCGGCCGACCATGCGGGCGATGATCATGTCGGTCGTCAGATCGGCTGCCGGCCAGGTTCCGATGCGGCGGCCATCGCGCATGATGGTGACCTCATCGGAGATCTCTAGGATCTCCTCCATCTTGTGGGAGATATAAATGATCGCCACTCCCCGGCTCTTCAGATCGCGAATGATGCGAAAGAGATGTTCCACCTCGTTGCCGGTGAGCGACGAGGTCGGCTCGTCCATGATGATGACCTTCGAGTGAAAAGACACGGCTTTGGCGATTTCTATCGACTGGATTTTGGAGACGGACAGGTGCTTGACCAGCGTGTCCGCCTTGATGTCCATGCCCAGTTCCCGGAAGAGGTCTTCCGTGTCCCGGCGCATCTTTTGTTCATCGACCAGCTTGAAGGGACCGAAGCCGGTCAAGGGAAACCGGCCAAGCCAGATGTTTTCCATGACACTCCGGTGGGGCACCGGGTGCAACTCCTGGTGGATCATGGAGATGCCCAGATCCAGGGCGTTTCGTGAGTTCCGGATCTCCACCGGCTTTCCGTCCAGCAGGATCTCGCCGGCATCCTGTTTGTAGATCCCGAACAAACACTTCATCAGCGTCGATTTGCCGGCGCCGTTCTCACCCATCAAGGCGTGGACAGTGCCGGCGCGCACCTTCAGCGTCACATCATCGAGGGCTTTGACGCCGGGAAAGCTTTTGGCGATATGGTTCATCTCGAGCAGGTATCCCGTTTCCGCCATGGGGCGCGCCTCCCTTTTTCGCGGAATGAGAAAAAGCAAGGGCGCAACGTAAGCCTACATTGCCCCCTTGCCTTCTCTGCCCTTCAGGGCTTATTTGGCGTCATTCATGTTTTCCTTGGTGATTTTTTTGTAGGGAACCCAGACGTATTTGCCATCGACGATTTCATAGCTGGTGTTGTCCTTGGTCGGCGTTTGGCCCTGGGCCAGCACGTTGGCGATGTTGAAGGTGGCTTTGCCCTGGTTGACGGCGTCGTTCAGGACAGTGCCGAGCAGGGTGCCTTCTTCCAGCGCTTTGAGGGCCGGGGCGGTGGCGTCGACGCCGACGACGGGCATGTACTTGCCGTCTTTGAAGTAGCCTTTCGCCTTCAGGGCTTCAATGGCGCCGAGGGCCATGTCGTCGTTGTTGGCGAAGACGGCTTCAATCTTGTCGCCGTTGGCGGCGAGGAAAGCGGCCATCTTTTCCTGGCCTTTGACGCGGTCCCACATGCCCGTGTCTTCGGCCAGTTTCTCCACCTTCATGCCGGCGTCTTCCACGGCTTTGACGGAGTACTTGGTGCGCAGTTCGGCGTCTTGGTGGCCCGGCTCGCCCTTCAGCATGACGTATTGGACGACGCCGTCCTTGTTTTTATCGGCTTCGGGGTGTTTCTTGAAGTAGTCGACAATCAACTGGCCGGAGATCGTGCCGGATTCTTCGGCTTTCGCTCCCACATAGTAGACCTTGTCCCACTTCTTCATGTCTTCCGGCAAGGGTTCGCGGTTGAAAAAGACAACGGGGGTGTTGGCCTTCTTCGCCTTGTCGATGAGCACACCGGCAGCGGTGCGGTCCACAGGGTTGATGGCGAGCGCGTTGGCCTTCTTGGTGATGAACAGATCCACTTTGTCATTCTGCGTCGGCTGCGAGTTCTGGCTGTCGACGATATCCACCTGAGCCTTGCCTTCGGCCGCCTTGGCGATGGCGTTGCGGACGCCGGTCATGAAGGTGTCGTCAAACTTGTAGATGGCGACGCCGATCATGGAATTGCCTTTGGCATCCTTCGAGGCCGCCGGCTGGGAACCGCCGGAACTGGAACAACCGGCCACTGATGCCATGGCTCCGAGGAGCAGGGTGGAGACGAGCAGCCCTTTCACGTACCCTTTCACATAACAACCCCCTACAGTAATTTGGTGTTTCCTATCATTACAACGTAGAAACGGCGGCTGGTTGCGAAAGGATCCTATGTACGTCTCCGCCGCTGCATCTCTACATTGTAATTGGCCGCATAAGCGCAATCGGGGTCGCGAACCGATAAAACAACGGAAATCTCAGGGAATCGCATTGTTTTTTTTTGCGAGATTGTTTTTGCGTTAATTATCACTATATTCTGTATGGTAGTACTAACGATGTTTTCTGTCAACGGGTATTTGTTCTTGTTGTTATAATTTCTTTTGTGTCGAACACATCCCCATGTTACGTTGTTTGCTGGTACGGGTAGTATGTTGGAAAATATTAGTATAGCATGAAAAAGAAAACCTGCCGACAATCATCTTGTCGACAGGCGGGAACATACGCAAGGTTTCTACGTGCTAATCCCCAAATTGAGGAAAGACACCTTGATAACAAATAATATACTTGATAACCGTATAGGGTTGCATTATGTTAACGTACTCACTAAGGCCAGTCGAATCAGTGGAACCGGAGACATTCAAGGAACTCGTGTTGACGACACCGCCGCTTAATGTTGCCGTCTTGCCTGCTGTTAGTGTTGAAAAGTACAGGCCACCAGCTTTTCCTGCACCCGTGCAGGGCCCCAGATAGGCGTTATTCGTGGGAACAGAGGATCCGATAGTGGAGTTGTCTGTCGAAGCGGTGATCTGCACGGTCGCAGACCCAGTGAATTTAACACCCGGTTGATTTCCCGCGTTAATGGTATGTGTATGGGGTGGAATATTGTTGGATGTCAATTGGATTTCTATATTTCCACTGGTCGTTCCTTGTACAAATGTTCCCCCACCCGGCATAGGAAGATACCCATCACCTACGGCCACGCGCCCGGATAGATTCGGCAGAGCGAAGTTGCTTGTCCCATTTCCGCCATATTTCGTTCCGATCACATTAAATAGATATGAATATTCGTTGGTTATTGGAAGCAAGCTCCCGTCACACACCAGCCATCCCTGCGGGACTTTGTAACCTGCCCAAGGAAGGATCATCCCTACATAAAACTCCATCCCCGCATCAACTTCCTTTCAATTCATTTTGCTCCAGTTGCCGAAGCCCCAGTTCCCCACCACCCTCCTCCTGTAAGGTAAATACAATTTCAATAATTCATATAATTTACTGTATGTCATACTATGTATATGGAAAATTATCTTTAAATTTAATATACATTGGTTTTGCGTTGTTTGTCAATCAGCAGTCTTTGCAATGCATCACCCACCATTTATTGTTATTTTATAAGTGCCAATGGTCGACCTCCTGCGTAAGCGCTCAATGAACGGGTGTATAGACAAAAAACCCCGGTACGATTATCAGTTCGTACCGGGGTTTATCATCTAACATCAATTATTTTACATTTCGGCAGTAGATCGGCAGCTTTTCCGAAGTGCAGTTCATACTCCCGTAGGGGGGATTGACTAACTGCAGTGTGCGGTTATTTCGTGACTGTCACTTTATACTGCGTACTGAGACTGGGATCGGTCTTTGACTGCACAACAATCAATATATCCGTACTGCTTCCTGTTAAAGTTACCTGGGGCGATGTTCCCCCACTGGGAACTAGATTACCGGCTACGGTTATTTTTACATCATTCGGGTACGCTGCAGTCGGTTTCACTGTTACACCAGTTGTCGTGTTGGAAACAACAGCCGTATAGAAAAGTACCGTTCCGCTAAATGTTGGAGGATTAAGGGTTACAGGATTTCTCCCCGCTTGGACTATAAGTGCTGTCAATTTGGTTGTATAGGCTTGCCTTGTGATGTTTACTGTGTATGTCTTTGTGGTCGTCCCATCCTGCGCCGTGACCACAACCTGCACCGGCGTAGCGACTCCTGTCGTCAAGGTGATCGCCGGGGAAGGGCTTCCGCTCGCTACCACCTGTCCATTGACCCTGATCGTTGCGTTCGGGTCTTCTGCCGTGGGTGTTACCGTAGCGCTGGCTACATCTGCTTCCACCGAAAGGTTGTACACGGGGCTCGGATCGGTAAAGGGGATCGGCAACGGCGCATTGTTTACGGCAAGGCTTACCAGGTTCGCATCGGAAGACGGTCTTGTAACGGTGATCGTGTACTGTTTTGTTGTCACGCCATCGGGAGCCGTCACATTGACGGTTATGCTGTTGCTTCCTGTATTCAGACTGATGGCCTGAGACACTGTTCCACTCGCGACAACCTGCCCATTCACCTTGATCGTTGCGGACGCATCTGCAGCTGTTGGCGTCACTGTTACAGTGGATACGCTTGATGCCACTGTATCGCTGTAGGAGGTGTTGGCAGAAGTAAAGCCAGGCGTGAGCGTGCCGCTGCTTATGGTAAGGTTAGACAAATCGGCATTTGCAGACACGGACTGTCTTGTGACAGTTATCGTGTATGTTTTCGTTGTCGATAGATCCGGAGATGTCACCGTTACTGTGATTGTATTCTGCCCAACATTAAGGCTAATGGGCTGGGACGCTGCTCCGCTCGCCACGGCCCGATTATTGACGGTAATGGTGGCGTCAGGGTCCTGAACCGTAGGGGTAACCGTAATGCTTGCCACACTATTGGCCACTGCAGCGCTGTAAGAAAGTTGGCTTGAGGAAAAAACAGGGCTCAATGTCCCGCTGCTGAGGGTAAGATTCGCCAAGTACGCGTTATTCGTAAGCGCATAGCCCATTGCGCTGAAGTTAAGTATCGAAGCAAGTTGGCTTACCGGCCTTGAATCCCCTTGGGCGATGTGAAGCCTTAATGCATTTGCTTTAACCGCTACGGTCCGACTAATTGTGTTGGCTGTATTCCCCATCACGGGATCTACATCGATCCATACAGGACTTGCTACGGAACTGGTGTTTACCTGGAGTTTGAAGTTACTTAAATTGCATGTCTGACTCCATCCCGCCTGGCCGATGCACGTAACGCCCCAATTGGTAACCTTGAACATACCGCCTAGATTCACCATCAACCAACCGCTCGAAGAGGCGACAAGCCACCTGCTGTAGGGCGCAGTAGAGCCATCAATCGCTCTGGCCGGTTCATAGGGCGTTACATAACCGCTTGCCGAGACGATCTTGCCTTGGGTGATATTCACAGGGTTCGGCAACTCGATTCCCCCCTCTCTAATACGGCCTTGGCGGCCAGATGCCTTGATAGGCTATGCAATACATGGTATGGGGGTCCGGTTCTGCCCCCGTCAAGTCGGGTACGGCAAACGTTTGCTGCTGCGCGTTGCCGCCATAGGTGTTGCCTATCAACGCAAAGAGCGCTTGGTATGGTTGCCAGTTATACACGGTGCCATCACACTTTAACCAACCCTGCGGGACAAATGAGGAGAATGCAAATAGCATGATTTCGCCTACAAATGGTTCATCCATTTTGGCGCCCCCCTTTCATTCAGATTAGGGTCGAATCGGATACGTGCCCGACGTCGCAATGTAATAGGCGCAGAATGGCGCCGACGGGTTTGCGGAAGGGAAAGGGATTGCATTTCTCAGATCCGGCAGGTTGAATGTGGTGGTGCCATTGCCGCCATAGGTATTGCTAATAAGAGAAAAGAGCGCTTGATTTTGTGCCACCTGAAGCTGCCTTCCATCGCATAATGTCCAGCCATCTGGAGCATAGTTGAATGCAAAAATCTGGATCTGTCCTAAAATAGGATCCATAAATTCATCCTCCTCATCATTTCTTTGCAAAAGTCGATTGGTGCACTTACATTGAAGTCAGGGAACTCTTCCGGAAGTTACAGGAGTCGTTAATATCAATCCGTTTTCCATCCCCCTCCCTTCTGCTCGTCTCCTCCTTCTTGTTCAAATTTTCAGACTATTTTCTCGTTCCCCCAAATCTACGATGCTTCAGCACAAAGGAAACACCGTTTCCAGTTCTCCGGCCTAAATGCGGTGGTTGTCGCCAGTCTGGGCAATGAGTATTAACTCATCGCCTCAGACCGGAGACAAACCGCGTAAGTTAAATCAATCCCGACTTCTTGAGCAGCATTCTGACGATTGTTGCCACTTCTGCCCTTGTGATGCTCTCTTTTGGCGCAACGCTACCCTTGTCCCTTCCTGACACCATTCCAATCTTGATACAAGCAGCCATGTCCTCTCTCGCCCACTCCGATGATTCTTTCCAGTCGTTGAACTGAGACAACTGCTTTTGCGCTTCTCCGTCGCCCAGTTCTACCTTCAATCGAGTCATCTTCATCGCCCTTGCCGTCATGGCCATGGCTTGTTCACGAGTGATTTTATCCATCGGCCGGAAAGTATTGTCTTCATACCCTGAAATGAGTTTGTATTCATGGGCTGTCTTAATGTAGTCTGTATACCATTGGTCAGCTTTCACATCACTGAAGGGATTGTTGCCGACTCCGGCTTTCAAGCCTAATGCTCTTACCATGATCGCCGAATATTCGGCACGGGTAATATCCCTGTCAGGCTCAAACATGTCATTCCCTACGCCACTGATGACCATTCTCGAACCCATGTCGTTCACTGCTTCCTTCGCCCAATGCTTAGAAACATCCTGGAATTCGAGCGGATGCCATATAACCGAGTAGGTGCTGTTGGTCAAGCTGTTGATAATCGCATAATACTTCCCGGCAATCTGCAAGACTTTCGTCGGCACATGGCGTACTGTTCCGTCTGGTTCGATCACAACACCGGTTGTAATCTTCTTCGGATCGACACCTTCGGGAATTGCCACAGTACGTTCAACATAAGCGTTGAACTTCGATACATCTACCGTTTTGCCTTCGTATGATGCATTGACCTTAAACTCTACCGGAGGCGCAACAATCGTAAATGTTCCTTTAATTGCCGCATTTTCAACCACTTTGACCGTTTGCGCTGTCGGCTCAGCAATTTGGATGTTTACCTTGATATCTTTCAAGGCAACCGCCGATCCGATTTGAGCCGAAACGGCGTCAATGTTGATTTGCTGCGCCGGGAGCGTGTATATCGCATTTTCTTTTTTAATCTCAAGAACGGCTTGCTGGGTTTCCATATTCTTTACCATTTGACCGTTCAGTTCACCAACAACTACATCCGCCTTTGTGCTGAACGGAATCGTAACGACAGCGCCTTGTCCTTCCGCCCTGAGTTTTTCCTCCAACTTTTTCTCATCAACAGCTACGGTGGTTACAGTTTGATTGTTTACGGTGGTTGCCGAAACTGAACCCGCATTCTCCTCTCTGCCGTTGACGAGAACACTCGCTCCTGTGCCGGATTGCGTTGTTGGGCTTGGTGCAGCGTTATTGCCGCCGCCGCCACCTGATGATGAAGACCTCGGTGTAATCGCGTTCGATTCAGTAGAGGATGCGCTGCGTCCGACTCCGTTAATCGCTTTTACGGTAAAGGTATAACTTGTTCCATTCGTTAACCCCGTCACGGTAATCGGGCTGGTTGCGCCTGTGACCACCACATTGCCTGGCGAAGCAATAACTTCGTATCCGGTGATCGGACTGCCGCCATTGTCCATTGGTGCCGTGAAGGTGATAATCGCTTGCCCACTTCCGGCGACAGCCGTCACATTCGTCGGCGCTCCTGCGACTGTCATCGGTGTTGCGCTTAATTCATTGGAAGCAACACTGTCTCCTCCCGGGTTCGTCGCTTTGATTATAAAATAGTACATCCTGCCATTGGTCAATCCTGTCGCATCATAACTGTAAACAGACTCAGCAACAGTAGCGGTTGCGGAACCATAGTTTCCAGAAGTCTCACTTTGGTACACTTTATAGCCTATTGAGCCGGGAACTTCTTGCCATGTAAGCATTGCATGAGCATCTCCGGCGATGGCTGACAACAATACCGGCGTATCTGGAGAGGGCACATGCGGTGTTGCATGCACTTCATTGGAGAAGGGACTTTCCAAGCTCCCCTTAAGCGTCTTTACAACAAAATAATACTGTGTGCCATTTGTCAGTCCGGTCACATCCGCGCTATACACCGATTGACTTACAGTAAGGACTTCGGCCCCATACGAGCCGGACGTCATGCTTTGGAAAACTTTATAGCCTGTTGCGCCGTAAACTTCATTCCACGTAAGGCGAACCATTGCATTTCCAGCAACTGTGTTGACGATGGTGGGGGCTGCCGGTCTCGAAGTGACTGTCAACGTTGCGGCATTCGATGTGACCGATTGGCCGCCGCTGGCAATCACTCGATACTGATAACCGTTCATGGCAGCCGTTGCGTTCGTGATTGTCAGCGTTGCCGTCGTTGCCCCGCTGTACGGCGCGCCATCAGTAATAACCGTAAATCCTGACCCACTGTTTACTTGCCACTGATACGTTGTCACTCCCGCTGCCGTCACCGCAAAGGCTGTATTGCCGCCTTCATCCACCGTCGTGTCACTTGGGTGGGTGCTGATTGATGCTTCCGGAAGCACTGTTACATCGATCGTTCCTGTCGATTCTGCAAAGCTGCTGTCCCCGTTGTAGGCGGCGGTAATCGTGTGAGAACCAATGCCTAACGACATTGAAGATAGGGATGCGCTGCCACCGGACAATGAAGCGGTTCCCATCAATATGTGCCCGTCAGAAAAACTGACCGTGCCCGTAGGTGTGCCTGCGCCCGAAGGGTTTGCCGCCACGGTTGCTGATAAGGTAACTTGTTGCCCAAATACCGATGGATTGGGCGAAGCTGTCACTGTTGTAGCGCTGTATGTCTTATTTACTGTTCCTGTGTACTGCTGCGTTGCGGTCAAG
>NZ_WXEX01000023.1 GCF_009877435.1 Heliomicrobium gestii
GCAAGAGGATCGGCGCCTCTTCCCCACTCTATCTCTTGACTTCAGTCGGCGAGTTGTAGTAGAATAACTTTTGCAGAGGCGGGGCGTGGCGCAGCTTGGTAGCGCGCTTGGTTCGGGACCAAGAGGCCGCAGGTTCGAATCCTGTCGCCCCGACCATTGATTTTATCCGAGGTTTAATGAAGTTAGGCAGAGGATACAGTGGGGACTTGACGCCTATGGTGTTTGAACAGTTAAAAGTTGAGGAGATAGTTAAGGCCAGGATGAGTAGTCCTGGCTTTTTTGCTGTGTGGATATAGGGGTTTCTTTTAATTTTAGTGTCACTACGTGGGTAGGGACAGATTCATAAAGTCATTATTTCTTGCGTAGGATTGAATCCTTTATTTTGATCATGTTAACATTTTAGGAAGGGAATTAACATTTCGAGGAGTATGAAAAAATGCAAGTTTTTTCTTTCAAGACTGTTGTTAAGGGTTTTATAACATTACCTTTTAACACTTCTTCATTTCGACTAGGTGATGTTCTTTTTGAAGTTGAAGAAGAGTATCGGTCGAATCAGGAATACCATATTGTGAAGAACAATTCGGAAAACATAGTCTTAAATAATACATTTACTGTTAACGATCAGAATTTAGATAAAAAAGATTATATTCTATATAGAATAAGCACTGCTGTAAAGGCTGAGAATAGAGAAATCGCTCATCAAACAGCAGTAGAAAAAGTGAATCAAAGACTCGATTTAATATCACTTCTAACAAAAGGTCGGTTTGACCCGGTAAAAACTGGGATTACTCTTTCCCAAATGGACAATAAAAAAACACGTGTTGCTTCTGTTGATGTAACTTTGATTGGAGTATTCGATTCGGAGACTATACATAGACTGCAGGAAGCAACTCGTGCAATGACTTGGATAGATGACAATATCCGGACAAGAATACTTAAGTGCATTCGTTTTTATCGAAAAGGGCTTCTAGAAAAGCAGCCAGATGTAAAATTTATATTCTTCATGATAGCTTTAGAATGTCTTAGTAAAGTGAAAAAATCAAATAAAGCATTTCCTGTTTGCAAAAAATGCAAAAACGAGATAACCAAGTGTATACATTGTCACAGTGAAACATCATATGAACCTGCTGAAAAGACTTTGATAAAAGAATTGTTAGTGAATGATTTGAAACTTCTTAAAAACTCGGAGTTTAATAAGCTATATAAAATTCGTTCCTCAATCATACACGGCGGCAATTCAATATCAAAAAAAGAATTAAATTTAATAGAACATGAAAATTTACGGTTAAGAGAGCTCATTCCAGCTTCGGTTGAAGCCGTTTGGAAAAATCATATGCTTGCAGATCAAGTTAAAGATATAAATATCATTGAATATTGGGAGTAACAGCTCCCAAACTAATACATGGTTAAATAAAAAGAATCTAGTAGTATGGACCTCATTAGATTTTTATCTAGGTATTGTTTTATTGTAAAATGGCTTATGTCGGAAAAGTTTAATACAATCGTTATAAACTCTATGTTCGATGAAAGACGTACTTTCGATTGGTCTTCCCATAAAAGAATCTATTCCAACATACAATACGATTCTGATCTTCCTACCCTTGATAAGATGCTCTACCCAAATTTCGGGAGTATTTTGCATTTGCTGAGAATTAACATGCGTCTCGTAATCAAGATACGGACATTGTGGATGTGGTGGCATTACATGATCGAACACCCTGTTTAAAATACGATTACCTTTCTCGCCCTTCCCAACATATATCAACTTTTTCTCGTCGCTCTCAATCAAGTAAATCCCGTTATCCTCTAAAGTTGCATCCGTCAAGTTTCCAAACGGTTTCTCTTTCTTTTGAATGATATCATAAAAGCCCGTACCATTTTTCTTACACCAGTTTTTTCCAGGGTGACTCTTTATCCAATCTAAGACATACTCACAATAATCGTCGGACTTAGGAAAGGTGCTGTCGAATTTTTTGCAATAATTCACTTCTTTTTCCAATGAGTGTATTAGCGTATCTAATTCCGACATTGAGACATCTCCCTTTCGTTTTTTCAAACAACAGGATTTACTTAGGCTTATATCTGTACGTTTCGAGACGCTCACTGCAAACTTTTCTTTCGTCATCGGTGAACAAAGATACGTACTTTTCTCGGAGGATCAAAGCCTCGACTGACAAATTTAGTTTGCCAGCCTCATACAACTTCGTAAACCCATCCGACGGTGCGTCTTTCGAGATTAGTATTTTGGCAGCTTCATAACCACCTTTTTCGCTCACCATCTGTAAAAATCTTGTGGCGTTATACTTAGCTTCTTTTTTAGCCTGTATGTACACGTTGACCATATCTTCATGAAATTGCTTTCTCAAATCCATAAAACCATGTCCTCCTATAATCTGGACACTGCCTCATATTTTGGCCTAGCGGAATGATGGCAGGTTCGATAAATCACAACCACTAGAGATCTGTTGGTCTGCAAGTTTGTTTAGCCAGTGCAATCCCAGTTTTGATAGCTTAGGATTCCATCATGACGTAGTATTTGGTGTTGTCTTTGTCAAGTAGGCGGATGGTTGAGGGGACGTAGCCGTTGAGGTAGGGTTTGGTGGAGCCGAAGGGGGAGCCTCCATAATTTGTACCGCCAGAACCCGTATCGTCGTCGGCTAAGCAAGGTGTAGAAGAAAACGCAATAAAAATAGTTACCAGTAGACCTATAAATTGTTTTTTCACGATATCACCTACTGCGGAGGACGTACAGTAAGAGTGCCTTGTGTAAATACAGTGTTGTTATTTGTGTTAGTTAAGCCTGCAACGCTCTGACCTACAAGACTTCCTGTATAAAGGGATTCATCTTGATTATAATGTCCATAAGCTTTTTCGTTAGAGGGGCTCTTCCCCGGTCCCGCGAACCACACAAACTTTTCGCCTGTGTACATCACCATGAACTGGCTGCCTTCGGCTCCCTCGAAACCACGAATTAATAAACCCGCTTGTTGGGTTTCGGGATCTACATAGTAGAGCATGTTTTGTTCGGGGATGCCCCATAGCTTGAGGTATTCAGGGACATTGACCATCCAGCCGCCCCGTGGGTCTTGTACGATGATGTTGGGGTGGGTGTCTTTACTGATGGTAAGGGAAGTCGGGAGGTTTGAAGGCTTTTTGGCTTTGGCAGGTACCTTCTTCCAGGTGACGACAGTGACTTCTTGTGTATCGGGGTTGTAAAAGGCTTCATCACCCAGGGCTTGTACCACGCTACGCAGGGGGACAAAGAGGCGATCGCTAGTGATTTCGGGGGCGACGACATCTGGCATACCGATGCCACCCGAGCTGACGATTTTGTTGCCGGTGCGAAGTTCTACTTTGTCAGTTGCACCTGCCGCGTCTTGCCTAGCCACCTTAGCACCTTGACCGTTGGGCAACGGAGTGACCCCGCTATCCGCTACGCCCATGGCGTAGGCGGTGTAGCGAACAGGCATCATCGTGCGGCCATCCTTGAGATAAGGGGCGACATCCATTTGACGCTGTTCACCGTTGATCGTGTAGGCGGTGCTGCCGATTTGGAACTTGCTGATCATCAATTGATCTGCTGGCGTTTGAGCAGCCGAAGCAGGTCCTATAAAGGATGTTGCTGCTAACGTTAGTACTACTGTTGGAGCTACCATCCTTATAAGAGGTAACTTGAAGCCCATCCATTTTCCTCCTATGCAGAAACTCACTCCTTTTTTCGACAGTACAATATCCATATCCTTCAATGGGATGGGCTGTTGTGGGGAAAATAAAAGCGTGACCCAGCGTTAAGGGCCACGCTTTTTTGTTGCTAACGTACATTAGAACAACCCTGTTGACGTCCGCTGTTTAACATTCGGTAATATTCTTCTCTCAGCAGATCAACTTCTCGGGAAGCACGAACTGCTTGGTCTAACTTTCGTTCGAGTAAAAACCTCGATGCTTCATGCCGCTTTTGGTTGATCTTTTGGAGAAGATCTTCTGCGTTGGAATACATCTGTCGTAATCCCCCATCCTTGTTGTGTTGATGGGAGACTATTCGCCTAAAAATTGTAAATTCATGCTTTTTTAGTTTATCTTTGTAATATTCCAGTGTGCACACCGTTATTAGCTGTCACCTACGAAATCGAATAAATTTAACTCCCTCTCGCCCCGGCCCAACCGCCGTCTATCGGCCTTACGAACTGCGGCTTCAAACGACTGGTCTAACGAGTTATTCTTCATAAGCCCGTTATATCGACGGGTATGGAAGTCACGGGTGGTGATGCTGCACTTGGAACATTTGGCAACGCAAAGGCACTCGTCCCATATGAACTCGACTTCTCTTCCGCAGTAGGGGCACCATGCGTCGCCGGATCGAAACTTTGGTTTGTAGCCCTCTGGCGGGGCAATGAGGTTTGGATGTATTGAAAATCTCTCCTTCGTTCATTGCTTTGACTATATTGCAGATGGGAGTTTTATATTGATTGATTTCTTGAACTCTTCCACGCCCAGAAGTTCATCTGCTGAACACCCTAGAGAGATCGCCAGCAACCTTATATACTCCGGGCTGGGAGAGCATTTATCCCGTTCCCAGTTGGATATAGTGGAGTAAATGTATCTTGAGCCGGTCATGTCCGCCATTCGATCGGCTACTTGTTGCTGGGTTAGGTTTCGGCTTTTTCGGATTAGTATGAGTTTCTCACGGAACTTCAAAGCGTGCACCTCGCTAACAATAAATTCTATTTTTCTTTTTCTAGGAAAGATAGCGTTTTGATAATGTTATCTATGTGGTCTTTATCTCCCCACAATATGATGTAGTTATAAACATCACCATTAATCTTGACTGGTTTCGGATATTTGATTATACCCCATTTTCGACACCCCCAAAGTGCTCCGCCAATGAATTTAATTTAAGTCCAATCGCAGCTATGGTTTAAGAATTGCGATGTTGAACTTTCGGCGGAAGCGTAAACCGCGTAAATTCAATCCCGGCTAGTGCGGCTGCGCGTCGCAGTTCTGGAGTGTCAAATCGGCGAGGCATGACACGACGAACGGTGCCATCCGTTTGCGGGTTAATCAGGATTACCACATCGGAGAACAACTGCATAAACGATGCCGCCGTCGGTGATTTGGATAAGCGGTTTCCGGGGAGCCGGATGGGCTTCGTCTCCCTGTCCATGTTTTGACGTAGCCTACGCTCCAGTAAGCTGTAGATCAACAAACCAATGAGAAACACATAGCCGAGGGCCATGATGCGATTCGGCGTTTTCAGCCAGATCTGATCTACCACGGCAGGATCCTTGAGCCAACGGAATCGGTTCTCAACGGTGATTTGCCCTTTGTACCGGCGAAGGAGCTCCACGGCATCTTCCATCGTGTCATTGGTCATGAGGATAAAGGTTTCTTCTCTGCGCTGTGCGGCCGCCAGTCGCGTTTTGTCGATGTCGCCCACAGTAACACCGACCTGCCACTTGGTCTCGTATTCGGGTACGAATCCGGCTGGGCGTCGACCGCGTCCACGGGTGGTTTTTTCTTGCTGAATCGCCACCACGTCCGCCGATAGCGAATGCAATGCCGTAGCGTAGGCAGACAGGAATTCGGTTCGCGCAGCCTGTGCGTCCGCTTCACAGGCGTAGAGGCGTTTTTGCAGCTTCGCAGCCGCTTTCACCAGCGCTTCTTTTTCTCGCTTCGCCTGACGCTCCAGCATGCCCGCCTTTTGACCAGCAAGGGAACTGGAGTGAATGACAAAGAAGCGATAGGTTCGGCCATCGAGTTCGTCTGTCGTTTCCCATAAACGATACGTGGCGGCGTCGGGTTTGTCGGAGAGGGCGCCCACATTCCTCCAATCGTTTGCCTGCTCTGCCGCATGCTTCAGGGTTTTGCTCAGTTGATACGTTCCCGGAAGGCGCATGACAAAGAGCATCTCCACATCATGAAGACGCTTCAGGTTCTCCAAGGTCACCAGCGCGGAGTCGGCGATATACATGACTTTTTGGCTGACATGGTGCCCGACGAGGCCGGCCAATTCGTCAATCACATCACGGTTCCAGGTCTTGTCCGATTGGTTCCCGTTCATCACTTTCCCGGCCACGGGAACCCCTTCTGCGACAACAAGCCCATAGAGGAACTGTTTGAGATCGGGTCGCCCATCTTTGCTGTAGCCGTAGGTAATCGACAATTCTCCTTCACCCTCATAGGCGCCATATACGCTTTGGGATGTCGTATCGGAGTGGAGTTGTCGTAGATCAATGCCGTGGCGAACCACGGAGACCGTGGACACCATATCAAAAACATGCTTCGGATTCGCCTCGTACATGCGATCCAGCAAGAGACCGAAGTGCCGATCATGCAAGGCATCCAGCGAAAGCGCACCCGGCCCGAAGATCAAATCCAAATCCGTGTTTTCGTAAAACTTGCGAATCAAGTACAAGGGCGTCCGGGATGCCATCAAATTGACCAACATGGCCACCATCAAGTCCCCCGGGGTAGCAGACCACTGCTCTTTGTCCCACCGGAGCATATCGTTGATGATCTCGCGGATCCCAATTTCTCGACAGTACTCCGCAAAAATCGGCATTCCGCCTACGGAAAGAACATCCACGGTATCCGGAGTGGTGGTTACGTGCTCCATCGGGCATCCCCCTACGTTACTTTTAGGAGGATGATTCGACAAGAAATCGGCAACTCCTTTAAATGGATCCTATTTCCATTAAAAAAGTAAAAACACCCCGGAGTGGGGTGTTGAAGATGCGTTATACAAGCAGATAAATCTTTTTCTGTTTGATCAGCAGAAGGCCTAATAATGCGGGCTTCTTGCCCATTAACAATCGTTTTTTCAAAAAGGGGATAAGTTCCATACGGATTTAATTTATGATCTGCTATATTCGCTGCAAGTTCATCGATAGACAAACCATCCCACCCCTTAAGAGCTGAATAATCGAAATAACCCTCGACTCCTTGGTGCCTGTGTGAATAATCTTTGACTGATATCCATGAAGCTGGATACTCTAGCGAAATACCGTACTCAATATCTGATTGTCTTAATTTGTCCCCCTGATTAGTTGAGTTTGCATGGGAATGGGACATAGGGCTACAGGCCGTAATTAGTACTAGAAAGAAGCAACAGTTAATAATTGCTATTATTCTTTTCAACATTAGGATACCCCTCATTCGAAGAAATCCTATTAATTTTTCGACAGCAACTCACCATTTCCTTCGATGGATTTATTTGTATTCATAGCGTAGATTCTAATTGTTGTTTGATGTTGACTTCCTCCCCCACTAGAGCGATGATGTCCACGACCCCCACCACCATCGCAAAGGAGGAATTTTATAGGCCATAACTGGTTTCCCGACAAATTAAGATTGAGCTAATATCGCCAATAACCGTCAATCAATGAACATCCCAGAGGAGGGAATCTATCGAACATAACCGTCTCCCCAAAACTAAATCTACATGAGCTAATACCGCTAGAATCTTCATCTCAACAAGAAGGAGGTCGATCTATGGACACAGTACCGGCACCGCTTCTTTGATAATTGAATACGAGAAGTGTACCTTCATGGATGGGGTAAGATTGTCGGCTTAGATCCACGCTGAGCTGATCTGCCGATGATTGCGATTGGCAACGGTACGGCCAAGCAAGGCAGCAACCGCCACTGGCCACCACACCCGGCCACCAACCGGCGAATTCCGGCCATACTGACCGTCAGCAAATCTCCCCACAATGTCCGAGGGGAAGTACGTCCTATCAACGTGAAGGCGAGTTTGCCCTTAAAACCCGAGAGGTAGTCCGCCCTCACGACCGACGGTAAAGTCTGCCTATCAATTCAGATGGATACGTCCGTCCAGATATCAAGCGAGGGCTGTCTGTTTATTGGCCGTCGCTTAGAGGTCGTGGCCTTTCGGGTCTGGCAGTCTTTCCCCACAACGACAAAGAAGCGGAAAGGCACTTGGCCCTTCCGCTGTCGATCTGTCCTAGCCGTTCTGCCGTTTCTTCTCACTTTCTTCATACCCACGCCGTATTAACGCGAGGGAATCGGTGGAATCGTCTTCCTTCAGCGGCACCGCAGTGGGCTGCTGTTTTCCCGCTGCCTTCTCCCTCGCTTCTCGTTCCTGGTTCAACCGCTCATAGCCTAGGGCCAGCAGTTCTAACGAGGTCATGGGCTTCATTACGACTTCCTCGCCGTCTTCCACAAGAATCTTCAGCAGGTCACCGTTTGCATTCGAGCGATACTTCCAAACTTTACTCATTATCTTTCAACTCCTGTAATTTTTGTTGGGCTTCGTTATCCCTCCAAACGATCTCGCCTGTCTTTTCGTAGAGCTGTACCCAAATGGGAACAACTCCTTGCTCAAACGCCCTAGACATCTCGCCTTCAAGCGGAGATACGGTCACATCAGATCCGGTATAGGTGCTCGAGAACCAGTACTGCGGCGGTCTTCCCTTTGAATATTTATATTTTCTGTACTTTTCTGGGTCTGTCTTTTCCAACTGACTTATACTCGCCTGTGTCATAAAACGCTCATAAGACCACCTTAGCAATTCTTTCTTTTCGCTAATCTTACGGTAATGCAAAAGAAGCTCGGCTTTCAATCGCCGGGCTTCCAACATCATGACATCATATTCGTCTGAAATGTCCTTCCAGAATTTTTCCTTTGCTTCGTTCAGCGTGTTCAGGTTCTCCTGCATCCGTTCGATTCGCATCTGGCGAACAAACTCAATCCGCTCATCGTAATCCTCTACCTCACGGCTGAGACGTTCCATTTCCCGTTTCTTTTTGGATACTTCTGCTTGCGGGAGATCATTGAACAGCATCTCGCTGTACTCTTTCTTCAAGTTGGCAAGACGGATACGGGCGTTGTTCTTTTCATCGACGATGGCATCCACTTTGGCCTGCATACTGGCTGCATCGTCCTCACAGAATTGTAGCTGTTGCCGATAATCCATGCTTTGCTCTCCCCTACTCCATAATTATCGCAAGTGTGAAATTGCTGACACCACATCACCTACTCATCAAATTTGGCAAGTTCACGCTTTAACTCCTCAATTTCCCGTTCGATGGCCTCATTGCTGCGGGGATCATATTCGGCCTGGGTCGCTACGATATTGTGCTGATCCTTGAGGATGCCGAGGCTCTTTAGCACCAGCTCTGCATGTTTGCCAGAACCATCGACCGCCCTGGCCACCGTCGCGTCCATCACATCGGCCAGCATCTCATTAACGCTTTGCAGCACCCGTCGCTGGATCTCTTTCTGGAAGTTTTCCTCAGCCCTCCAGCGTCGGAGGGTTTTCTCATTGACGCCACAAATCTCGGCAATCTCTTTCAACGTATGGCCGCCTTTGTTGGGTAGGCTGAGTAGCTCAATCGCCTGCAACATCTCATAGCTGTATTCCCTACGCCGGATAAGCAGGTTAGGGCTTTCTGCAAACATGGCACGCCTCCTTGTGATTGTTATTTCCTATATAAATAGGTTTATCGGTGACCGTTGACCTTGCTGTGCAACTAGAGGATTTCCTCAACGGTGTCGTCGTTGATCGCCAGGGCTGATCGGATACGTTGCTCCACCTCTGACAGCAGTCGTTTTTCCTCACGCTCAATCGAAGATACGAGTGCGGTGCTGATGCCGGATCGACGGGCCAACTGTCCTTGCGTAAGGCCGAGGTGGGTACGAATGATGCGGATCGATTCGGGGGTTAACGTGGCCATTGGATCACCTCCTCTCGGTGGCATGATTTTTCTACCTCGATGGAAAAAAAATAAGAGCCAGCCGAAAACACTGGCCCTCACCGCTTTTTCATTATATAGGTGGGCAGGCGATAAGATTTACAAGTGCAATTACACTTTTTATGAAGTACAGGTAGATACAGACTACAAACGCCCTACTCTGAAAGGTTGATCGTAATTCATCTCGATTTGTGACAGGTGAATTGACGGAATTTATACCATAAGCCCACTATTACAATGAACCGGGATTAACGTTATTATGATAGTGGCAACAGGATGTACAAGAACCTCCCCACACCTGTTGACCGGCTGCTCCACCCAAGTTCTTTCGGCCCTTAGCGAATTTAACATTCCTTTTGGATGATGTGATTGTAGGATTTCGTGCCATTAGGCAAATCGTGCCTACGACCTCGTCCATATAAAACATCAGGAGGGACCGTATTGAACAACGCTGGGCAGAACATTTGTGAACCGACGTCTCATCTCACATCTTCTGGCTCGACCACCGTGAACCAACAATTACATCAGGAAATCGTTGATGGCCATTTAACGGTGGCTGAGGAAAATCGACTCCTCGCATCAGCGATTCGCTACGCCCGTCGTGGATGGAAAGTGCTCCCCCTTCATTGGCCCGAGTTTGATGAGCAGGAGAAGGTTCGCTGTTCTTGCACGAATGGATACGAATGTTCCAGTCCAGGAAAGCATCCACTTGTTTCAAAGTGGACGGAAGTAGCTACAACGGATGAAGAAACGATCCGCAAATGGTGGTCCACCTGGCCAAAAGCAAACGTTGGCATCGCTACCGGCAAAACATCAGGCATCCTCGTACTGGACGTTGACCGGGAAAGTGGCGGGCTTTGTACCATTCAAGAATTGAAAAATAAACATGGCGAACTTCCCGAGACCGTACGTTCCACCACTGGCAACCTGGGCAGGCACTATCTGTTCACTTATCAAGAAGGGCAGGATATCCGCAATCGGGTAGGCTTCCTCCCCGGTCTGGATATTCGCAGCAACGGCGGAATGATCGTGGCCCCACCGAGCACCCATGCTTCCGGTCGCGAGTACGAGTGGAAGATTGGGCCGGAACAGGGCCTGCTACAAGTCCCTGAGTGGCTGCTTTCTTTAATGGAAACGCGAGAGAAAAAACCTATTGAGCAACCGCAGAAAGAAGTTACCACCAACTCCCCATCCGACACCCAAACGGATAACGTTTCCATTATCAGCGGCGGTCGAAATACGCACCTTACCAGTCTCGCTGGTACGATGCGGCGTCGCGGGATGAGTGAGCCGGCGATGCTTCAGGCACTGTTGGAAGAGAACAAGCTGAAATGTAAACCTCCCCTTCCGGAAAAAGAGGTCCGTACCATCGCCAAGAGTGTCGGCCGGTATGAACCAGAAACAAATCGGAAACAGAGTTTAAGTACCGTACTCATGAGCGATGTCGAGGCTATTGATGAGAAGTGGTTGTGGAATCCGTACATTCCTCTAGGCAAGCTGACTTTAATCGAAGGCGATCCAGGCTGCGGTAAGACCTGGGTATCCTTGGCGGTAGCAGCAAAGGTCTCTCGCGGGGAATTTGAAGGTATAGACGGCCCCGGCAGGGTTCTTTATGCTACTGCGGAGGATGGGTTAGCTGACACATTAAAGAAGCGACTCGATATTCTCGGTGCTGATTCACGTTTCATTGAGGCAGTTATTGGGATCGATGGGTCCGACGAAGCTTTCGATTTTTCCAAGCTTGAGCTTCTGGATGAATACTTGGAAGATCGAAAACCTGTCTTGTTTATCGTAGACCCCATTCAGGCATTTTTAGGCACAGGTGTAGATATGCACCGGGCTAACCATGTTCGGCCAATTCTATCAAAGGTAGCAAAACTTGCTGAGAAGCACTCCTGTGCGATAGTCTGCATTCGCCACTTATCCAAGGCAACGGGCAGCAAAAGCCAGTACCGGGGCCTGGGTAGCATTGACTTTACTGCCGCAGCACGAAGTGTGCTATTAGCTGGACAAGATCCCAATGATCCAGAAAACCGTGCCTTTGTTCAAATCAAAAGCAGTATTGATATTAAAGGACCTGCGATGGGCTATCGTATGGATAAAGATGGCTTTCACTGGACAGGCGAATCGGAGTTAACTGACCATGACCTGTTAAGCAACCCAACCGCTCCTTCCTCAAATAGAGGCAAAAAGGCTTCCGTTATGGACTGGCTAAAAGAAGAACTTATGGATGGGCCGAAAGAAGCTGGCAAAATAAAAGAGTTAGCGTTATCGAAGGGATATACAGAAAGCCAACTTCGGACTGCAGCCGATTCGTTGGGGATTGCTCGCTATAAATCCTCCGGTCAAGGTCAAGCTTCACCCTGGTACTGGACGTTATCGGAACAAATGTTAACGGCGTCGTTCTGACCTATACAAATGCGACGATAAGATGTGGTTTCGCTTATTCATAGCATCTTGTCACCTTGTCATCTTGTCAACTTGCACTCAAGGTTATCGCGGGTCATTAAAGCACCTTCGCATCTTGTCAACTTGTCAACTTGTCGTCTTGTACGACCCAGGCCAAAGGAAAATACTAACCAAAAAGAAAGGGAGAGAAGGATTAACTTTTCTCCCACCTCTCTCTATTTATAGTTATATAAAATATATAATATTCAAAATATTTAATAAATAAAGTTAATCCCTCTCTTCTCTTTTTATATTGGCTATGTTTTTTATGGTATGGCGGGGTTCAAGTGACAACATGACAAGTTGAGAAGATGTTATGTCGTATCTACAAGGTGACAACTTGACAAGATGAGAACATGTCTGTCGTTACCCGTTATAGTCTCAACATGACAAGACGACAAGATGACAAGGTGCGATGAGTTGACCAAGTCGCATCTTGCTACCCGAACGTGATGCCTATGGACATTCGAGGTTTGACGTTATATCGCCGTTAGACCAATGGCTATTACTGGGCACACGGCGGAGTTGATGCCCCTAACGTCACCATGGGGATTTTCGGCCAGACCTGCCGTTCACGCCTCTACAAAAATCTTTTGATGGTTGACGAATCATCGATTTGATTAGTCGTCATCTTGAAGGCGTACCAAATTGATACGAGTGACCTGGCATTAACCACCCCGAAAATTCCGTATCGGTTGAAGGGAATCGTACCCCTCCTTTTACCCCATTGGCAAATTCATCT
>NZ_WXEX01000024.1 GCF_009877435.1 Heliomicrobium gestii
GATGGTGGGCGATAACGGAATCGAACCGCTGACCTCTTGCATGTCAAGCAAGCGCTCTAACCATCTGAGCTAATCGCCCGTATTCTTTTGGAGGCGGCGCCCAGATTCGAACTGGGGTATAAAGGTTTTGCAGACCTTTGCCTTACCACTTGGCGACGCCGCCATGTCGTAACGGAATTGAATCTTACCAGTAAGTCAGAGTAATGTCAATGTTATTTCTATCCATTTGAGATTTCCTTTTGAACCTTTTTGCTTAAGCTGTTGAAGATGAGTTCATGGGATTTATCCAGCATGTCTTTGACCACATCATCTGGAACATCTCCATCAAGAGATAGCGAATTCCAGTGGGTTTTATTCATGTAGTATCCGGGGACAATGTCTTTGTATTGCCTTCTCAAAAAGTCTCCGTACATCGGGTCGAGCTTAACCGTGATGATCGGTTTATTCTCCTTGTTGCATCCCTGTAAGGCGAACATCTTTCCACGAATCATGTACCGTGTGGCGTTCCATTCGACTTGAAAGTCTTTTTCGGCGCCTTTTTTGTTGAGGCAGTATTGATCGAGCCAACTGTATTTCATCGAAGCCCCCCCCTTTGATATTCCCCTAATGGGAAGGCGGCTGTGTCTACACATCCGCCAAAGCAGTTCTAACCTATATGAATACCCGTGGAGAAAATCGGAACCATGCAATACTGGTGCTGATAATGTCGGATATATTTATTTTACCTTTGTTATCATACAGAAGAAAGGAGGTTATGTAGTGGATGCGTTAAAACAGGTCAATCTTGCGATGAAGTATATTGAAGCGAATTTGGCCGGAGAGATTGACTTTTCACAGGTTGCGAGACTTGCCTGCTGTTCCGAGTATCATTTCAAGCGGATGTTTTCATTCCTATCCGGCTATTCACTGAGTGAATATATTCGTCGCAGGCGGCTTGCCTTGGCGGCCTCAGAGCTTCAAAACAGCAATGTGAAGGTGATCGACTTGGCCGTCAAGTACGGTTATGATTCGCCAGACTCATTCACCCGGGCATTTCAGGCGTTGCACGGTGTCAATCCGACGGAAGCGAGAAAGCGGGATGTCGTCTTAAAAGCGTTCCCGCCCATGACCTTTCAATTGATCATCAAGGGAGGCAACGAGATGGACTATCGCATCGTCGAAAAGGATGCTTTTCAAATCGCCGGAATCAAGAAGCGGATCACGCTGGTGTACGAGGGCGTAAACACCCAAATGAACGACATGTGGTCCAGGCTGACAGAAAAAGACTTCATCGAGTTAAAGCAGCTTTCCAATGTAGAGCCCAGAGGCGTCTTATGCGTATCGGCCAATTTCACGGAAGACCGGGCGGAAGGGACAATGCTGGATCAGTACATCGGTGTCGCCACAACGCAGACTGTCCCGGAACGCTGGACCGTATTGCCCGTTGATGCCAGCGCCTGGGCGGTGTTTACAGCCATTGGAGAGTTTCCGAAAGCGCTGCAAGATGTCTGGGCAAAGATTTATTCGGAATGGTTTCCTACCTCCGGCTATGAACTCACGGGCGGCCCGGAGATCCTTTGGAACGAAAGCAAGGATACGAGCAGCCCAAACTACAAGAGCGAAATCTGGATACCTGTGATCAAGAAATAGCCTCCACCTATTTTGCTTCCCCATCTTATTGGCTGTGAAAGCAGGGTGATCAGCGACCACTCTGCTTCTTTATCTTTTTGCCCTCGGCCTTCTTCCGATTCTCGACCGCTCGAAACTTGACGATCGCTCGAATGAGTTCATAAGGCACTGGTTTATCGAATGGAAACTGCACGGAACCCTTCGCGCTTTTATATTCCGAGAGTTCCTCCTGAAACGCCTCAATCCCGCTGGGGGCTGGGTAAAAACCGATATGCTGTTTATGGGCGGCAAAGTGCACGAGGTTTCCATTTAGATAAAAGGTCGGCATTTGATAGCTGATCTTCTCTTCCGCTTCAGGCGCCGCCTCCTGGATCACCTCTCGGAACCGGTTGAGGGTGTCTTGCACCTCGGAAGGAAATTGGGAAATGTATTCATCTATAGTTGTATAGGCGGTCTTATTTCCTTCCATGGCTTTTTCCTTTCCATGCGATTTCTTCGACCTGCTCTTTTCTCGCAACAGGCGCCCCCTGTCTTTGATTACTCGCTGCCCTTGCATGCTTGAAATATCGAGCCAATTCGCTCATGGATATCAAAGTACCCGAAAGCCATCATCATGGTGGGCTTTACCTTGAGCGCATTCGGCCTTCCGTTCTCCAAACAATCTTCATTTGCATAGGCAGCGACAATCTCACCGAGGAACATGGTAAAATCAAATATGGGAATCCTATCGATTACCTTGCAAAGATAATTCACAGGGCATTCTTTGATCATGGGCGCATTTCCTGCTTCATCATAAAAGGATTCGAAAACCTCTGATTTATCGACTTTGTGACCGGAAACAGTCCCGCAATAATCAGTTTTCTCAATCATTTCGGAGGAAGGGATATTCACACTAAAAAAGCCGTTCTCCAAAACCCCTTTGGTCGTGTAGTGGGAATTCTTGAGTGAAATATACAGCACAGGTCTTTGACTCACCACACCATAGGCGCCAAGTGTAGCATAATTGGCCTTCCCATCCACAGTGGCTCCTGCTAAGACGGCAATATACGGTCCATAGGGGATATTGGCTATTTTTGTTTTTTTCATGTTCGGCCACCTCGATTGTTGTTTTTTAGAGTATGCCCCTCGCTCCAGCCTTCAACACCCGCTTTGGGGCGCCAAGGCTTCACTCTCCACATGCCTTGAGGAGACAAAAAAGCCGCTGCCATTTTTAATACAGCGCCTTTTGCTATTCTATTTATAAAGTGGTGTTCTGTTTGTTCCGATTTCGTTGTTCCATCATCATATGATATTTCAATTCGTTCTCTCTCAGCTTTTTAATGATCACTAATTTTTCTTCTGTGTTATCGTTGCCAGCTAACCGATCGTATAATTTTCCTATGTCATTTACCAAATGCACTTCTTCTGGCGCGTAACCAGCATTCTTTAACAACATATATCCGACGCGCCTTCATTTCATATTCATTACCAGATGAGCGGAATCAACCGGTAACGTGTGTTTTGGCAATACTCGTTGTACGCCGGTAGTTTTTCTCTCAGCACTTCTTATTCGTTTTTTATCCTGAGTATTAATGACGGTATGATCAACAGGGATGGAATGATTGCCCAGTAAGATCCCAGCGCCAGAGGAGAAAACAGCGACATGAGCAACATTCCCGAATACATCGGATGGCGAACGATGGCGTAGGGGCCTGTTGTGATGACGGATTGATCTTGCTCGACCTGGATAACCGTTGAAGCGTACCTGTTTTCATTAAAGACAAAGATGATCAATATATAGCCTACGAAAACAAGAACATCCGATACAATAATCATCCATACAGGCACAGACGACCAATGAAAGCGAACATCAAAACCGGGAATGATGAATCCGAGAAAATACAATTTTAATATGGCAGGGGGTTTGCGCGTAACTTCTGTTTCCTTATAGGCTCTTCTTCTTGCCAGCAGTTCCGGACTTTTCTTCTGAAAAAATGCGGTTGTGAACATCATCAGTGCAAATAATCCACACCACCATATCCAGGCCTGCCAAAACCGAAAAGAACCCGCCGGCAGAAAGAGGATGACGCCCATCGCGATCATAATGAGTATCGGAAACAGATAGGCTTTTCGCTTGGATCGTTCCGTATCTCCCATCATTGAAACCGCCTCCGCTCCTCTTGCCTAAGACGAAAGACCTATTATGACCATGAAGCAATTCCCTATTGATGTATATGATAATAATGTTATGAATTTAGATATTTTTGAAAAAGTTGCATATGTTTCATCCGAGCCGGCGATAAAACGGTGGCTGCCATATCGTTATACACACCAGTAAGGGGTCGCTTGATCCCTTGCCGGTTGCATAACAACGCTCTCAGTTGAGGTATGGTTTTAATAAATTCTGTCGATTCCCGGGCTAGCTTTTCAATTTCCGGATCATCCTCTGTCAGTTGCGACAGTTTCGACAAACGCGCGCCTAAATCGATAGCATTTTGATATTGCTCTGGGTGAGCTTGGAAATACTCGGCTAATGCTCGAAACGTATCCCGGTGATCCTCTCCCCACTGAAAGTCATCAATCAGGCCAAACAATTTACGCTGTTGCTCGAAGAGTTCCGGGCAGGTTTGTTGGTAATTCGCAACCTGCACAGGCTTCAATATCTCTGTGATCATCTGAAAAGACGGGGAGTCGCAAATATCCTCTTCGAGTATGTCTTTGTCTTCTCTCAGTAATAATTCAATTTGGGCTAACCGTTCCTCCAGACTTTTTTTCTCGCTGAGCAGATCCATACGCAGGGTTTCCAAGACTTCTCTCAGAGTCTTGGCATCGTGTTTGTCACCCAATATTTCTTTGATCCTTTTCAGATCCAGCCCAAGGGATTTGAAATGCTTGATAAAATGCATCCGCCTGAGTTCCGCCGCCCCATATAATCGGTATCCGCCCGCAGAGCGTTCCGGTTCCGGAAGTAACCCGATCTTATGGTAGTAGATAATCGTCTTCAAAGTGCTCCCAGTCAATGTTACAAAATCGCTGATTTTTACGTGATTTCTCACCGTTATCCCCCCTTCAGCGTGATTATAAACCCCACCCTAAGGGTCGAGTCAATTTCATTCAGGGGGCTAAAAAAGAACAGGGCCTCTGCCCTGTTGGTAATGATCATCCTATCTTGGAAACATCCAGATCGGCCAAGCCTTCAATCTGTCATCCTAAGATTTCTACATACCCTTCTGTTCCATGCACGCGAATTCGTTGCCCCTCTTTGATCCGTTTGGTGGCATTTTCCACCCCGACAACCGCCGGCAAGCCATATTCACGGGCGATCACTGCGCCGTGGGTCATCAGTCCGCCCACTTCTGTGACTAGGCCTTTGATGGATACAAACAATGGCGTCCAGCTAGGGTCAGTAAAGGCGGTGATTAGGATATCTCCATCTTCCAGTTTCGCCTCTTCCATGGTTACGATGACACGTGCTCGCCCTTCGACAAATCCGGAAGAAACCGGTAGACCGACAATCGCTTCGGCGGGGAGATTTTCTCGTTTGTACTCACCGGCAATGATTTCACCATCAGAGGTGATCACACGTGGAGGCGTTAGTTTTTCATAAAATTTGTACTCCTCTTTTCGTTTGCAGATGATCGGGTAATCGAGCTTTTTCGTGTGGACGACTTCGCGAAGTTCTTCAAAGGTGAGATAGTATATGTCTTCTTTTTCCTGAATAACGTTGGCTTGTACGAGTCGTTCGGCTTCTTTCAACAACGCCTTCTTATAAACGAAATAGCGACTGACCATGCTGTATTTCGGATATTCACGATAACCGATGAAATTCCGGATTAGGCTGATCATTTCTTTTGTCTCTCCGGCTTTTTGTTCACCATCCGGTAATTGCTTCAATCGTTCGAGCAGCACTTGTTCTTTTTTCAAGGCCTCCTGTCGCCCTTGCTCAAATTTTCGATCGCTCTCATTCGGCTCAAAGTTTTTGATGTTACTGAGGATCAGGGGGACGAGCGCTGTTGGTTTTTCGCTCCAACGAGGCTTCGTAATATCGATCTCCCCGCTGCATCGCATTCCGTATTTGTTGAGATAGGCATCGATCGCGTCCCGGGTTTCCTGCCCGCCATCAAAGGCAACCAGATCATCCAAAAAGGTATCCTCTTTTACATGTTGTAAATAATCAATCACTTCGGGATACGGACGAATCACATCGGCCACATCCAATAGGGCTAGACCCATTTCCGAAGTAATATTGTTTGGGACAGATTGAGAAAGCCTGTCTGCTGCGTTTTTTTCACCTAACCACTCGTTCATTTTTTCATTGATCCATGATGAAGCGTCCATAGCCGCCATAATCACAGCCATACTTTGTCGATCAAATAACATCTTCTTTAACTGCTGGATATCTTCTAGGATAAGGTCAAATACATCTGTTCCTGATTTCGTTTGGATCTTTTGTTTCAACGCTTCTATCGATGTTCGACTCCGCTGAATCAACTCAGAAACGATGGCCGAATCGTTTTCGATTTGCGATTGAAAACCCGAAGACGGCATGCCTTGATGGCTTTTACCGGGACTCTGTTCGTTTTCATCGTTTAGAGACGATTTTATAAAATCACCTCGCTCGATAATGGTCTTCAGCGCGTCTTTGATGAGCGGATCGGATTTTCCCAAGGTATCCATGATCGTTTTTCTGCTGACCGGTGAAGCCAACATATGGGTAACATCCACAAACAACCTTCCGCCCGCGCTACCCATGGGTGCATAGGTCGTTAACAGGAAAAAAGACAATCCCAATGGTTTCATGGGATCGGTCATCATTTGTTGATGACCGACAGATACATAGATGTGATTTTTTTGATCATTCGCTTCAGGGATGGGGTATAGCGTCGTGATTGGTCGACTCTGGACAATGTAAACGGTATCATCCACCAGACACCATTCGATGTCCTGGGGGCAGCCGAAGTGTTCCTCGATCTTTCTGCCGATGCCCTCAAGATGCAAAATCTGCTCATCCGTCAGCGCTTGCCGGATCTGCCGCTCCGTCTCAATCTCCCGTTCGTGCGTACCGCCGTCGATTACGGCATACACCGCCAGCTTTTTGGTGGATATCTTCTTATCGATCACCTTGCCGTTTCGCACTTTATAGGTATCTGCGTTCACCCGTCCGGAGACCAAGGCCTCACCAATTCCGAAGCTCGCGTCGATGGATGACACCTTTCGATGCGAAGTGAGGGGATCAGCCGTAAACAAAACCCCCGCCGCCTGCGGGAAGACCATCTGCTGAACCACCACAGACAGGTGGACGTTACGGTGGTCGAAGCCATTTTGAAGGCGGTATATTACTGCCCTCTCGGTAAACAGCGATGCCCAGCATTTGCTGATGTGCTTTAGGATCGCGTCTTTCCCGATAATGTTCAAATAGGTATCCTGCTGCCCGGCAAAAGAAGCCGTCGGCAAATCCTCTGCCGTTGCACTGGAGCGTATGGCATAGGCGTCTTTTTTACCAAATTTCGCAAGATAACCTGTGATCTCTTCAACTATATCCATAGAAATCGGTAGTCTTTCGATGACCATGCGAATTTTCTTGCTCACTTGACTGACTTTTTCCCTATCTTCTACTCGAAGATGCGATAATTCATCGAATAAACCGTTGAGTTCCCGATTATTTGCAGTGAGCTTTTTATATGCTTCTGTGGTAATACAAAAACCTTGCGGTACCAGGATCCCCTCAATCTTGGATAGGTCCCCTAGGTTGGCGCCTTTCCCTCCGACAAGAGATCGCTTTGTTTTGTCAATTTCCTTAAAGTTAAGGACATATGAATACATGCCTATTCCCCTTACGCGTTTCTCGTTATGGGTGAAGTATTTCCCGTGAAGTGATTGTCTTATAATATCCACGATAAACCCAAATTATAAGCCTGTTATTAAACATTCATTATATGATACGATATAATTGGGAGAGTAATTTTGTTTTTCATAGCAAATGATGCATCCTACGCTGTAATTCCGTAAAATAAGGCTCCTCACCACTGGATGTTCTCCAGTGATGGGGAGCCTCAAAAGCTGTGTCAGTTCTCAGTTGGTTCAATACATAATGCTCGAAGCATCCCGGACGGTATACATCCCAAAATGCCTCTCTTACCAGCTTTTCGACCTCACGGTATTCATCTTTTCGTTCTAAACGAATGATATAGTCATTTTTATTCATTAATTTTTCCTCTTGATGATTGTTGTCTACAATACTGGGAGGTATGTGCGCAATGGAGCATATTTACATATAACAACTTCTTATTTTTTCAGTATTTTCTCTACCAAGCCAACATCCAGTAGGTTCACAGTTTCAAATTGTCCTTTATAAAAGGCTCCCCAATTATTGAAGACACAAGGTAGTTCTTTTGCTTTTTTAAGCGAATCAATCTGAATAAGAGAAACAGCAATGTTATTTGTTTCGCTATACTGTTTTATTTCATCAATCTTCTGAAGGATAAACGGACATTGCATACTGTAATATATAGTCAGCTCTTGATTATCGATTTGCTGTTTTTTCGCTCTCTCTGTAAATTTTGGTGTTGTTCCATCAAAAGAGAGAGCCAACAGTTCATATCCATCTTCCGTAGAATCAACAACCTCGAATCCATATTTTTTAGCAAATGCCTGATTGGAAAGCCAGTTTTTCTGTTTCTTTGCTCCAAGCATACAGATACCCGATTTCCCGTTTTCATTCGCATCCTCAATACAATAATCCATCAATGCCGTTCCATAGCTTTTACCTTTATATTCACCTAAAACCCATAAGCAGTATATGTAGTAATAGTTATCACCGACAATCGGAGTCCATGCCATTTCTAAAGGTGCATATTCAATAAACACCGTAGCTTTGGCATTCAGTTTTCTAAATACATGGCCTTCTTTTATTCTTTCGGAAAGCCACGCTCTTTTTGCTTCTACGCCGGGACTAGGCTTCTTACTACGGATAATGCAGCACAGATGCTCATTAGCAATATTCTCTGATGTTAAATTAATAAATTCATTTAACATCTTTAGTTTCTCCTTTCTCCCTGTAATGCGCTCCACTAACTCACGAAATCTAATCCACCGCCACAACCAAGAGGAAGCTTCCAAGGCCAATTGACGCTGGACCAGGTAAACGCTGACGCATACGGACACGCACTCGATAAACTCGCCGAGATCTCCCAGGAGATACTGGTCAGTCTGGTTGGGGTCACCCTGCTTCACGTCCATGCGCAAGGGATTCGTTTCGTCCATTTTGACACCACATCAAAATCCGTCCAGGACGCCTACGAAGAAGAACCCACCAGTGATTTTGATGTGAATCAAGGACACATCAAAGATCTTCGACCGGATCTCAAACAGTTCAAGATCGGCGCGGCAGTCCAAGAGAATGGACTGCCGATCATAGGGCAACTGCTGTCTGGCAATACCGCAGATGTCACATGAAACTCTGAAGCGGCCGTGGAGATGCAGAAATTCTTCACCGAAAAAGGTTATCGGGATGTCATCTTTGTGGCCGACTGCGCCCTCGTTTCCACCGAGGGGCTGAATAAACTCGCTCGACAGGACATGAGCGCCAAAATACGATTGAGATGAAGTTTCGCTTCTTAAAAAACCCGGTCATGCTGGGGCTGGTGTACTTGAAGAGCAAGCGTCGAATTGAGGCGCTGGGCTATGTCTTTGTGTTGGCGCTGATGCTGGCGTCTTAATTGGAATTTCGCGTTCGACGGGAATTGAAACAACGGGGAGAGATCCTGCTCCTTCCCGGCAAGAAGAAAACCCAAGTTCCGTCGATTACGACGATCCTCGAATACCTCAACATGATCACCGTCATCTCCATCAACGGTCACCGCCTGCTGCCGGACAATATCGTCAAGGAGGTCTTGAAGACGATTCGTTAGACGGGTTTCACGGAGGCGCTTTACACGGAGGGGCTATAATTTTGCCCCCGCTTCCCTGTTCTCAAAAAATTGAAAATGTTGAATTCCAACTCGTAGAACAAGAGCTTTGGGGGCGTCCAAAAATGGGCGTCATGAAAAAATCATCCCCATTTCTGTTTCTGGGGATGATTATGGCACGAACTGTAACCCTTTTCTATGTGGGGCAGATTAGACGCTTACCTCAATCAATTGTCGTCATAAACTTCCATAACATCAATATTTAGAGATTTCATCATCTTTTTAAATACAATAAATAAAGTTTGATCGTTATAGAGCCCTAATGGCCTATCAAATTTATGGCTTGATGCTCTATCAGTATCTATTAAAGAACCATTCGATATCTTATTACTAGCTTCTTTAATTCTTATGCTCACATAACCATGTTGACTGTTAAAACGCCAACTAAAACGATATAATGGATTTTTTGATGAAGTATCAATTTCAATAAAATCATATGAAAAATCAGAGAAATTCTCCATGATTTTCTCTCCCGTTTTAGCTGAACCTGTTAAGTACTTCCCCATAGTAACACCTCCATTCAAAGCTACTACTAATGCAAAAACGAAAAGGCTTTGGTGTGAATTCAATATTTTATATTTTAATGCTTATTAAACTAGTTAGTTGAGTAACGTATATATCTAATTTTTTCAATACATAGTCAGCCAACACATATGGTTCATTCTTATTCGTATAATGGAACTCAATACAAATTTGTTTATCCGGAAGATCTATAAAAATATCGGGTATTACATTTGGTATCCACGGGTGAGGCTTCTCATATGAGGCATTTTTTACTCCCGCATCTTCCAATGCGAGGGCTATGCTCTTGTTAAGAGCTTTATCACTTCCTACCGTGCTAATCCAATTCACAACTTTACTAAATATTGGCTCAGCCTTTTCTAAGGCTTTTCGGGTTGATCCCCCTTTTCGCTTTCCCGAAGGATAAACTTCACCTATAAGTTGGCGATACATAGGAGATCTTTTAAGTGATGATTTAGCGGCAGGCTTCTTCCTCCACGAATCAGGAGTTTTCATTGTTTCAAATAGTTTGTTCAATTCGGCATGTTCCGAATATGAAACTAGTAGTGATATGAGTGTGTTAGTAGGAATATACATAACTCTTGTTTTTAATGCGCCATAGAATGCAAGTTGTAGTCTTCTCGCATCCCATGTCCCTTTTCTCTGACTGTTATTAGATATATATTCTGAGAATCGATCAGTAATAACACTCCATGCATCCTCAATTCTTGTTGTTTTCCTTGAAAATTGTGCAACAATATCCTCAGCATTTTTATACCCAAATAAAAACCACACTTCCGTAGGTTTGGGGATTTTTCTATTTATGTCTTTCAAATATCCAGATTTTTGTTGCCAATGTGTCTTTAGCAACTTGTAATATTCTCTCAGGTTAATGTCTACTTTAGGTAGCCTTAAAACCGAATTATAAGTGTCTACAAAATCTTCATGTATAAGGTTGAAATCATCAAGTTCCTTTCCAGCATTAAGTACTGTCAACGTTCTTTTAGCTATGTCAATATATTTGTTAGTATGAGGTCCTGTAAAATTTAAGACTTCCTTATCCTTAACAAATAATGTACCGGAAACATTTTGTGCGTAACCTAACATTGCATCCACTTCATGTTTTTCAGTAACCGGCCAAATTATTAATAAAGGACTTTTTCTTAAAACTCCGTTCAAGTTTCGAAAAAAACTTTTAATATTCCCCTCTTCAAAGCCTTGCAAGTCTTCTAAGTAATCAATGATAATCGCCGTAGGACCTTTGTCTTTCTTCTCATTTGATTCAATAGAAATATTTTTAATCTCAGTAAGTAATTCTGACAAATTATTATCGCTGATTAATTGAGCAGCATCAATAGAAACGAGCTTTCTAAGCGCTATGTTGGGTCTCCATTTTAGTGAGTGGATAAATGTTGATTTCCCTGTTCCTGGCTTCCCAAGAATAAAAACTATTTTACCGGATTGCTTTGTTTCAAAGAACAGTGAATTGATTTCTAATTCCATATCGGAGTTCGGCTCAACAAATTCCATCAGCTTTAGCTCTAACTCTGTGGTAGAAAAATTATTAATCACATCTTCATACGCAATTGGAATGAGAGGCTCGTTCATGTCAATCCCCCTGGAAATAATATCTTCCTAGATTATACATTTAATGTATATGAAAGGTCAAGATAAAGCCACCCTTTCAAAGAACGGTTCAAAAATTCAAAGTATAAGAAAGTTCTCAAAAAGAGGCCTCTTCTAATTACAAAATAAGTTCACTTCTAGCCCACGTTGTTTTTTATAAGTAG
>NZ_WXEX01000025.1 GCF_009877435.1 Heliomicrobium gestii
ATCATTTCAGAAAAATGTCGTTGTTTGTTGTAAATTGTAACGTGTTTTAATATATTACACTGGACGAAGCCCTTTGTCAACAAATCAATCATTGGCAAAACAAGTAAACCCGCCTACATGCAATAAAATCACAACGAAAGTTACTATACCACCGAAACGCTGAAACCGCAAGCGCTAATTTTAGCCACCGTCATCTGTCCGAATCGCCTGACAAATCGTGTGAAGTTGAGATTCCAATTCGTTTGCATCTTGCGCTTCATAGATCATGTTTCCCACGATCACTGTATCAACGAGTGAGGCGACCGTCCTCGCTTGCCAGCCTTCCCGTATCCCCCCGCCGTAAACCAAGGGGGCTTGCGGTATTCGTCCACGAATCCGTGCCAGTCGGTCCATACATCCCCATTTGCCGCTGTACTCGATATAGATAAGGGGAAAGCGAAAGAGGTAATGGCCGACCTGACACAGCCCAACCAGCTCTTCGTCGTCGATCATCGCGTCGGCCCCGGTCAGGGCGGCAACCGCCGACTCCTCATTCAAAACAATATAACCAACCGGAACCAGCCGGTCGGTGATATGGGGATCTTTCCATCGCCGGATCGCCCGGGCATGAGCTCGAATAATCCAATGGGGATCTCCTGCGTTTAACACAACCGGAACCCAGTACCGGTAAGGGCCTTCAAGAGCGCAACTGGCATCAGTAACCTCCAGGATGATCTCCCGTGAAAAAGAGTGGACACGCTTCAATAAAGATCTGACTTTTTCCACAGTAATCCCTTGGGTGCCCCCAACGACAATGGCGTCAGCGTTAGAACGCAGAATGACATCAAGTCGCTCCTCATCGATTTGCCTGTCCGGATCTAGCTTAATCATCAGTCTCGCCAAAAAAATCGAAAGCCCTTCCCATTTTCGTATCGGTAATACTAAATGAAAGCCCGTAAGCGCATCGTCATCCATCCGTAAGCGCTTCGTCATCCCTCAGTTGAACGCGCAAAGGCAGGATCTATTTCTCCAGCGACCGGCAGATCGATTGTTCCACCCCTTGGAGATGATCGTACATCAATTCCTGCGCTTTCGCCGTATCCTGCGCTTCCACAGCGCGGAAAATCCCGCGATGTTCCTCCAGCAACCGCTCCCGAACCCCCGGCGTTGAGAGCAATTGAATCCGGCTGCTGCGTTGGGTCTCCCGCATCGTATCGGAGATCGTCTGCATCAACCTCAAAAGTAAGGAATTGTCAGCAGCTTCGGAAAGGGCGAAATGAAACAGGAAGTCGGCCTCTTCCCCGACCTCTCCGCTGTAGATGTCCCGCTCCATCTGAGACAAGGCGACTTCCATCGATCTCAGGTGTCCTTCTTCTCGTCGCTGGGCAGCGAGACCGGCGGCCCCCACCTCCATGATTTTGCGGACCTCTAAAATCTGGCGCGGCAGATCCTTTTCCACCAGCAACAACATGGCTAATGGTTCGATTACACCGTTTTCAGAGGGCTGCCGGATAAAGGCGCCATCGCCCGGCTTGATATCAACGATCCCCATGGCCTCCAAGGCGCTCAGCGCTTCCCGAACAGCCGCCCGGCTCACTTTAAGGTTCTCCGCCAATTCTCGTTCCGACAGCAAGCGGTCTCCGGCCTTTAAGCTGCCGCTTTTGACCAATTCCTTGATCTGTACAACAATTTCTTCATATATCTTTTTCGTGCGGATTGGACGCAATTCCACCGTTAACACTCCCTTTCCCCCGTGACAAAAACTTCTTCATCACCGTGAGAAATCCTTCAAGAGGTAAGACCATCGGACCAATTTTTCAAGAAAAAAACCACCGATGTTAGCAGGCGCCTATTCTTTTCATTATTAATGACTACTTTTAGCGCTTTTTTCTTATTGTTCAGACGCCTCTTCAGCCTCCGGCTCCGTGAACTCTGTGGACGCTTCCTCATCCCAATAACGGGATAGGCCGCTGTAGCGGTGGGCATCCTGTTGATTTGTCACCGCGAAAGCCAGCGCATCGGGCACACCGATCAGGATCGCTTTATCACGGGCTCGCGTCACCGCCGTATACAGGAGGTTGCGTCGCAGCATTCTCCGGTGTTGCAACGTCATCGGCATGACGACAACAGGGTATTCGCTTCCTTGCGCTTTATGTACTGTCGTGGCATAGGCAAGCATCAACTGCTCCCATTCGGATCGTCCGTAGGATACACGCCCCTCATCAAAGCGCACGACGATCGTATCCTCATCCGCTTCTTCCTCTCCACTTAACAGTATATCCTCAATAAAACCAAGATCGCCATTAAAGACATCTTTTTCATAATTATTCTTGAGTTGCATGACCTTGTCACCGGTGCGAAAGACATGTCCTCCCGCTTTCACCTCCCGTTTCCCCACGTTGAAAGGATTCAAGCGTTCCTGCAACTGTTTGTTCAGATTCCAGACGCCCACCTCGGTGTACCGCATCGGCGATAGCACTTGCACATCCTCAAGACCGTAACCGGCCCGCTCAATGGCGCGACTGACCGTCTGCAGCAACGCATCCAGCATATCGGCGCCGCTGCCCCGCCGGAGAAACAAAAAATCCTTCCGTCCGGACAGATCGGGCAGGATGCCCGATTTGATCCGGTGCGACTCCGTCACAATCGCCGAGGTCTCCGCCTGGCGAAATATATGATTCAAGCAGTGGATAGCCCCTACTTCATGTTCAATAATATCCCGTAGAACCTGTCCCGGGCCAACGGAAGGAAGTTGATCCCGGTCGCCAACCAACACCAACCGGGCGCCTTTTTTCAACGCATGGAGCAAGCTGGCCATCAATGAGATGTCGACCATGGACACCTCATCAATGATGACCACATCTCCCTCCAGCGGTTCCACATCCCAAAAGGGCTCCGCTTCACCGCCCCGCAAGCCGAGCGCCTTATGGATCGTAAAGGCCGGCTGCCCAGTCGTTTCAGCCAATCGCTTCGCCGCCCGCCCCGTTGGCGCGCAGAGAACGATCTCCCCATTCGGTTGGGCGCGGTTGACCAGCGCGATCAGTCCACGGACGATTGTCGTCTTACCTGTGCCTGGACCGCCGGTGATCACGGTCAACCCATACTGGGCCACACCAAAAAAAGCCGCCTTTTGCTCCTCGGCATAGCGGATACCGAAATCCTCCTCCATGGTAGCGATCACCGATTCCACGTCAACAGGCCACGTCTCACCATCTTGGGACAACCGTCGCAACGCCTGGGCGACAAATCGCTCGGCCCGATACAAGTCCGGCAGATAACAGCCGTCGCCAAACAACCGGATCACCTGCGCCTCCGCCGCCTCTGACACCTGAACCTGCAAGCTCTTTTCCTCTGGCGCTTCGGGATACAATGCCGATTGCGCTAAAATCGCATTCGTCTGGGTCAGCAATTCCGGCGCCGGCAGATAGACATGTCCCTCATCGCGGGCGAGATAGAGGCAGTAGACGAGGGCAGCCTGCAGTCGCATCGGTTCATCTCCCTGAAAGCCCAACCGGTGAGCGATCCGGTCACACTGGTCAAAAGAGACGCGCAGGTCCAAAGCCAAGCGGTAGGGATTGGCTTCAATCACCTCTAGGCTTTCCCGGCCGTATCGCCGAAAGATTCGGTACACCTGATCGCCGTCAATGCCATAACTGTTCAGCGATACCATTAGGTTCTCGCCAAAAGCAAACTCCTGGTAGGACTCTAAAATAGTCGTCGCCTTCGTCGAGGATAGCCCCTCCAGTTCGAGCAGTCGCTGCGGTTCCTCTCTCAATACCGTCAGCACATCGGCGCCAAAAGAGCGAACCAGCTTTTTGGCTGTTTTGCGGCCGATTCCTTTGATCAACCCACTCGACAAAAACTTTTCCATCGCTTTCGGGGTTGACGGCGGCAACATGCGGCAACAGGAGAAGCGAAACTGCCTACCGAAACGAGGATGCTCCGTCCACTCACCCTCCAGAGCGTAGGCCAATCCCATCTCGGCCGAAAGAAGTGGCCCCACCGCCGTTATCCGCTGGGAATCCACCTTGAAAACAGCCACTGTGTATGCTTCCTGCTGAAAGAGAATACGCTGGAGTTCTCCCGTCAATTGTTCCAATAAAAACCCGCCTTATCGTTCTGTCCAATGCAAGCCAGAAGATTGTCAACCTTGTTATTTGTATTCGTTGACAATCTTCCAGATGGCGATTACAATCAGGATCGGAGTTGAGTTCAGCGCGCAATGAAAGGAGTGGGTGAACCATGAACACCCGTGATATGACCCTATCGGCTCTCATCGCAGCCATCATTTTTATTTCGGCTCAACTTTCCTTTCCCCTGCCATTCAGTCCCGTTCCGATTACATTGCAGGTTTTCGCCGTTCTGCTCTTCCCCCTGATCTTGCCCTTACGCGTCGCTCTCACCGGCATCTCCGTGTACCTCTTTCTCGGCGCCGTCGGCATCCCTGTCTTCGCTCAATTCGGTGGCGGCATTGGCGTCCTGTTGGGCCCAAAGGGCGGCTATCTGTTCGGGTTCCTGCTCGCCACCATCGCCTGCGGTCTCCTGGCCCGTCAATGGTCCAAGGCGACACTGGCGAGGAACGTCATCATCGGCGCCGTCGGGTTAACCATCATCTACGCGCTTGGTCTGGTCGGATTGATGAACGCCCTTTCCGTTCCCTTGAGCAAAGCGCTAACCATGGGCTTGTTCCCCTTCTTGCCAGGGGATTTGGTCAAATTGGCCGCCGCGTCTGTCGTCGCTCTTTCTGTGGGCAAGCGAGTCGTCCACCAGTTTGGCTAAAAGGCCCCTTTATCTCCAAATACTCACCGATAATCACACCGAATAAAACCTACTATACCTTAAAATAGACACAATCGAAAGCGCTCGAAAAGAAGAAACACCGGAGGAAATCACATCCCCCGGTGTCTTTTTGTCGTTTTTTATTAAAAAAAGCTCCGGTCTTTTCAATCGCCCACTGACACCGTGTCAAAAAAGTACTTGACGAAGCCAGCCGTCGTTCGCTGCGCCAGAGGGAGCAGAACGGTCAACGCCCGGTCGAAGGATACCGTGTTCCGCTCAGAAACGGCTGTAAAGAAATCATAGGCGACACGGGCGTTTTCGTCCACCCAGTCGACCGGTTTTTTGAGACAATGATAAGCACCGTCAAAAGTGACGGCATAGTTATAACGGTTTTCTTCCGCGAAGGTCTCAAATTCGCGATGACCCGAAAAAATTGCATTCATCGCATGATGGGGAACACAGAGATCCTGAACAAAGTGGCAGGCCGCGCCCAGAAAGAACATCGCCCGAGTTGTCTTCTTCTCCCGATACAACCGGACGGCTCTCCGAAAATAGTGTTCAATTTCCGTGACAGCGCTGGGACCGCCAAACAACCCCCTCCGGGTGACCGGATTATAGTAGTGAGCCACATTGCGCCAACTCTGATCGACAAAGGCGACACCCTCATTCAGTTGAGCCAAGTGATAGGCCAATTGCCGCGCTTCGGCCTCATGCCCATCGTTCCTCAAAATTTCTTTCGCTTGCATGACGCAAAAATCATGGGTGACCGCCGCGAGACCGTCGCCAACCTTTGCCGGGACGGGAGAAGCCGATACCAGCAACCAACGCGCTGCCGTCTGGATTGGAGGATCGCCAATCAAAAAACGCAAGCCGCACACCTTCCCCCTTCAGCACTTCAAACCCTTTCTCATGCTAGCAATCTCTCGTTAAGACACCATAAATCCTGGGTAAAGGAAAAGTTAACCCTGTGCGCGCAAGAGTTTTCATCTCCATTTCAACCATTCACCCTGGAAGTGATAAAAGAAAAAGCCCGATCCGTTTCGGGCTGTCAATACGGGGGGGAAGCCCCCTGGGGAAGGGGCTTCCAGAGGAGAAACATAGGGGAACTAAAGGGGGTAATCCCCTACACCCCTAGTTATGTCCAACTATTAACGCGGTTATTCCCTTATCTTAAAATGCCGACGCGAATCGGCAACCTAACCTTCAACCTACTGACAGCACCCATGCCGGCGCACAAAAAGAAGACGCCCCGAAATCTTGCGGGACGCCTTCTCCGCCGACGCCATCAACGCCAGCTTACATCGCTTCCTTATAATCGTGATTCAGCTTGCCGTTTTTAATATCGACGTGCACCTGGTTGTACTGTTCAATCGTGCCGATGTCCTTCCAGTATCCTTTCGCCTGCACGCCATAGAAGGGCATATTTTCCGTCATCAACCGAGGAAAGAGCTGTTTCGAGAAATCATAAAAACCGTCGGGAACGTATGTAAAAACGTCTGGTTCGATCACGTAGATTCCCGCATTAATCGTATTCGTAAAAACCTGTTCCGGTTTCGGTTTCTCGATGAACCGACGTATGCGACCATCCTCGTCGGTGATTACAATGCCGAACTGCGTGGGGTCCTCCACCCAGGTCAAGGCCATCGTCACCATCGCCTGTTTCTTCTGGTGAAAGTTGATGATTTTTCCTAGATGTATATCCGTTATGCCATCACCACTTATCGCCAAAAACGTCTCGTCAAGAAACTCTTGCGCCTGTTTAACGGAACCTGCCGTGCCGAGAGGTTCTTTTTCGATGAAATACTCGAAATGAACCCCAAACCGGGACCCATCGCCAAAATAATTCATGATCATTTTGGGATGGTAACAAAGGGTGACGGCGATATCTGTAATGCCATGCCGTTTTAACAGCATAACCGCATACTCCATCGCAGGGCGTCCATGAATGGGAACCATCGGTTTCGGCATATTGTCCGTCAATGGGCGCAATCGTGTTCCCATTCCTCCGGCCATAATCACGGCTTTCATTAGGAATACACTCCCTTTCATCCAGAAGCAAAAACATACCATTTCTATATATTCGAAAAAGCCTGGAATTATTCACCCCCTTCGCCATAGTCAAACAATTGATCTTACAACCCTTATCCAGATTGCGGTGACCTACTCATATTATACTAGTTATCCCTTGAACCTTCCAGAACCTACCCTCATTTTACCATCGTTTTCTCATGATTTATGTAATTTTTTTGTTACCTTTGTTAGCAAAGGACCAAAACAAGTAAACTCCCATGTAAAAAATGGATAAAAATAATGGGACTTTTTTGCTCGTTCTTTTCTCATGAAAGGGAGAGGCTAGTTATCGGATACACCCTCCCTGTCCCATCCATCCGCCTCATGCGACCACGTACGCCAACGAGTTAGGGGGATGATCGTGAGAAGCCTCTGGAAAGGCGCCATCAGCTTTGGTCTGGTCCATATTCCGATCAAGATGTTCGCTGCCACGGAAGAAAAAGATGTGCGCTTTCACCTTCTCCATAAGGAATGTCACAACCCCATCCAGTATCAGAAACGCTGCCCCCACTGTGATCGCGAGGTAACGCCAGAAGAGATCGTTAAAGGTTTTGAGTACGATAAAGGACGCTATGTTATCGTCACCCAGGAAGAGCTGGAGGGCATTGCCCCTGAAGGCAGTCGCGCCATCGACATCCAGTCCTTTGTCAACCTCAAAGACATCGATCCGATCTACTTTGCGAAAACCTACTATCTCTCTCCCGATCAGCACGGACAAAAGGCCTATGCGCTGCTGCGCAACGCCTTGCAGCAAAGCGATCGTCTGGCCTTGGCCCGTGTCATCCTGCGCACCAAGGAAGCGCTCGTGGCGCTGCGCGTGTACGGCAAAGGGTTGGCTATGCACACCATGCTTTATCCAGAAGAAATTCGATCGATGGAACCCCTGGGAGATCTGGGCGAAGGCATCGACGTGTCCGAGAAGGAACAAACAATGGCCGTCCAACTGATCGAGAGCCTGACCGAGTCCTTTGATCCGGAAAAGTGGCAGAGCGAACACCGGAAGCGGATACGACAGTTTATCGACGCCAAGGTCCAAGGCCAAGCCATCGTTGAAGCGCCTCAGGCGCCGGCAGCAGGCAAGGTGATCGATCTGATGGAGGCGCTCAAAGCGAGCATTCAACAAGCCAAGACCCAACAAAAAGCGGAGACGCCGAAAAAGGCGCGCCGAAAAACCTCATGAAACGGCCCATCGTGCCAATGGAGCCCCTTCCCCACCCGGAACCCTTCGATCACCCCGACTTTCTGTTTCAAGTAAAATGGGACGGGATCCGGGCGCTGGCCTTTGTAATAGGCAGCGACATAACCCTGCAGAACCGCAAGGGCAGGGACATCACGAGGACCTACGTCGACGTAGCATCTCAACCTATCCTACGCCCCGGAAACAGCGGCATTGTTGACGGAGAACTGGTCGTCCTCGACGATACAGGAAAGCCTAGCTTCCCCCTCATCCTCCGCCGCGAACAAGCCCGAACAGAAGCCACCATCCGCAGACACACCGAACAATACCCGGTCCGGTTTATGGCCTTTGACCTTCTGGAATTAAACGGACAGGCGCTTTTGGCGTATCCGTTGCACAAACGGCTGGCGCTCTTGCAGGAATACCTCGCTGTCAGTGAACAGGCCTTTTTCACTGACTCCCATTTGGAGGAGGGCGCCGCCTTTTTCCACGGCGTTAAAGCGCTCGGCTTAGAGGGCATGGTGGCTAAAGAGAAAAACAGCGCCTATGTTTTTGGAAAAAAACATGGCGCCTGGAAAAAAATCAAAAACTATCGCGAGATCACCTGTCCGGTCATCGGGTACACGCAAACCCAGCCGGGCCGCCTAGCATCGCTCGTCCTCGGTAAAGCGGACGACGAAGAGCTTACGTATATCGGAAGGGTCAGTTCGGGCTTAACAGCCAAGGAGGCAGAGCTATGGCGCCAACGCCTGGTCCCCCTACCACCGGAGAAAGAGGACCGGAGCGCTCCGAGGCTCAAGTGTGGCCTGGGACGCAAACATGGCCCGGGAAAACCGGCATACACCCCAGTCTTCCCCAACCATTTCGTTCACGTCCGTTATCTGGAGTGGACGCCGGATCTCTGTCTGCGCCATCCTTCCTACCTCGGCGCAGCGGAAAACTCGAAGTCACCCTAGCGGGCAAAACGTTGATGTTGAGCAATCTCGACAAGGTGTTCTGGCCGCAGCAAGGCTACACGAAAGCGGATCTGATCGAATATTACGTCAAAATCGCGCCTTACCTCCTCCCCCATCTCAAAGACTACCCCCTGGTGCTCGTCCGGTATCCCGACGGCATTGCGGGAAAATTCTTTTATCAAAAGGAGGCGCCACCCTCCCGTCCCGATTGGCTTCCCACTGTGGAGGTCGCTTCGGAAGGCAACCGAAAAAGCATCCGTTACTGTCTCGTCGAGGATGCCGCCGATCTGTTGTTTTTAATCAATCTCGGTTGCATCGAAATCCATCCCTGGCTCTCAAAACAAACCGCCTTGAACAATCCAACCTGCATGGTCTTTGACCTCGATCCTCATGCAAGCCAATCTTTTCAAACGGTCGTCGAGGTGGCGCTGCTCCTGAAAAGCGCTCTGGACACCTTGGGTCTCACCGCCTATCCCAAGACATCGGGCGCTTCAGGCATGCATATCTATGTGCCCGTCGGCAAAGGGTATGATTACCAAACCGTTCGGGAGTGCGCCATCGCCATCGCCAAGTTCATCGAAGCGACAGACCCGCGTGTCACTCTGGCACGCCCCATCGGTGAACGTGGAGAGCGACTCTACTTAGACTGCTGGCAAATCGGACGGGGAAAGACGTTGGCCAGCGTATACAGCCTCCGCCCGGTGCCAAGCGCGTCTGTATCAACGCCGCTGCTCTGGCCGGAGGTCACCGCCGCCCTACAGCCGAGCGCCTATACGATTCAAACGATCTTTGACCGCCTGAACCGGATGGGCGACCTTTTCCAACCGGTGTTCGAAAGGAAAAACGACCTGTCAGGGGTTCTTCGCTTATCGGCAAAAAGCTGACGCCAAGCCAAGGGGCAAGACAACCGTGAAGTCCGATAGATCGTTATGAAAACGCAAAAAAACCATTTCCATCAGGAAATGGTTTGAGCTTTCATGGTGCGAGAGGGGGGACTTGAACCCCCACGGTTGCCCACACGCCCCTCAAACGTGCGCGTCTGCCAGTTCCGCCACTCTCGCATTTTCACTGGAGCCACCGACCGGGATTGAACCGGTGACCTTATCCTTACCAAGGATACGCTCTACCAACTGAGCTACGGCGGCAAAATGGTGATCCATGCTGGACTCGAACCAGCGACACCCTGATTAAAAGTCAGGTGCTCTACCAACTGAGCTAATGGATCAGCGAAAAAATAACTGCTGTGTTATCTCAGTTGCTCCTTGAAAACCGCACAGACGCTGATTTGCTAGACAAATCGCTTTGGATAAAGTATGCGCA
>NZ_WXEX01000026.1 GCF_009877435.1 Heliomicrobium gestii
CCGGATTGTATAGAGCAACCGAAAAAACTTAGGTTGGTAAACAATTCAGTCTGGATTTCCACGCTATCCTCTATTATAATGTTAATATATCGCGGTCGTGGCGGAATTGGCAGACGCGCTAGATTCAGGTTCTAGTAGTCGCAAGGCTGTGGAGGTTCAAGTCCTCTCGACCGCACCATGCGGAAGTAGCTCAGCGGTAGAGCATCGCCTTGCCAAGGCGAGGGTCGCGAGTTCGAATCTCGTCTTCCGCTCCATTTGTTATCATTTGTGTACAAATTTAGATAGAGAAGAACGAAAACCAGTGAGCAGGTGCTGGAAGGGACAGTGGCATCCTTTCCGAACGGTTCGAATCCGACCACTGGCTAACACCACCGGAAGGTGGTTTTTTTTTATGTTTACTCAGGCATGGGGGTTCTTGCTTCATGCCATACTAGGCCTAAGACGCCAAGGCCCTACGCCCCGGAACCCTGCCGGTAGAGGGTGACGGGGCGCAGCTATGTCAACCCGGCCTTGCCGGGCACGGATCGCGTCAAAAAGAAAGACGGCATTCGCCTGAGAAACGACTCAACCGGGTATGGTCTGGAACCAATTCCAGAAGAGAAGTGAGAAAAACCCCCGCCTCTACTCGAGGTTGGGGGTTTCTCGCACCCACACCCGTTCCAGGCACTCCTCCAATGCGCGCGTCATCTCCTCCGTATGAACCCGGCTGACGACAGCCCGTTCCGGCGGATCGGTGTAACACCAGGAGGCCATGGCGCAATCCTCACACCGGCCTTCTGGGTGGGGGCGGGGAAAAGGGATGATGATGGCCATCGCGCACCTCCCAATATCGGTCAGGGTCCATAAAAGCATATTACCGGCGCGATGAAAATATGTAAGCCGCCGGTCGTCGCGGCGGCTCCGGGGACGCCGTCGTTTACCGATCCGCTCCCCGTTGGACGAAGGTATGGCAGTCTGTTTCGACGTCATTGTTGGCGCCGCCCCCGGTTACATAGATTCCGGTGGCGTTGCAACGGTTCCCGGCATCCCAGAAATTGCAGTTCTGTACGGTGCAGGTAATCGATGGCACAGCCTGTTTCCCTGGCACAAAAGCTTCCGATAGAACGCCGCCCCAGTTGGTGTTGTCGAAAGAGGCGACCATCGTTCCCAACCCGCGCTTGCTGAAGGTCTTGCATTTCGTGGCTTCTGAGGCCTTCGGCATGTCGCCTTGTTCATTTAAAATATCGATGTTGGCGGCGCCACAGATCTTGCCCGGCAACCAATGGTTGCAAGTGGACACCTCACAGACCACATCCGGTTTCCCCAATGCGAACCACCTCCTAGGGGTAATGTGGACGAAAGCGCTCGAATCTATGTATGTCTACGGGACAGGGAGAGGCCTCGCTCGCTGTGATGGAGATCCTTAAAGCGCAAGTGGAGAAATGCGGTATTCTTGAAAGATTCTCGTAGCATTGCGAGTAAGAATCTGTTAACATAGTGCATGATATCTTAAAAGAGGAGGAAACATGGATGCATTCCCAACGTAAAAGATGGGCGCTCCCGTTGGCCCTGCTCGTCAGCGCCGGCTTGCTGGCATCTAGCCTGCTAACAGGCTGCACGCCCGGAAAAGGGCCTCAAAATACGGCGGAAGCCGGCGAGATCCTGATCGGCGGCAACTACGAGCTGTCAGGCGGCAACGCCACCTATGGCGCCGCAGCCGTCAACGGCATCAAACTCTACATCGATGACCTGAACGAAAAGGGCGGCCTGCTCGGCAAAAAAGTCAAGTTTGTCTCCCTCGACAACAAGTCTGAAGCCGGTGAGGCCAGCAACGTGGCGGCCCGCCTGATCAACCAGGAGAAGGTCGTCGCGATTTTGGGCGGCGCTGCCTCCAGTTCCACGGTCGGTTTCGTCAAACTGGCGAACGACAAGAAAACGCCTGTCATTTCTTCCTCTGCTGTTGCGGCTGAGGTAACTGTCGACGAAAGCGGCAAGACCCGCGATTACGTCTTCCGCGCCTGTTTTACAGCCCCCTTCCAGGGCGAAGTGATGGCCCAGTACGCGCTTGACTCGCTAAAACTGAAAAAGGCCGCCGTGCTCGTGGACAACCAGTCCCCCTACAGCAAGGGCTCCGGCAAGGCCTTCAAAGACTATTTCATTAAAAACGGCGGTCAAGTCGTGGCCGAGGAAGGCTACGTGACCGGCGACAAGGATTTCCGTTCCGTTCTCACCCGGATCAAAGGCGCCGACGCCGAACTGATCTACGTTCCCGGTTATTATGAAGAAGCCGGCTTTATCGTCAAGCAGGCCCGTGAATTGGGCATGCCCCTGCCGATCCTGGGCGGTGACGGCTGGGATTCGCCGACGCTCGCTAAAATCGCCGGCGCCGAGAACCTGAACAACACCTTCTTCAGCACCCACTACTCGGAAGAGGAAAAATCGGCTCGCGTGCAGGACTTCATGGCCGCTTACAAGACCAAGTACGGCGAAAACCCGGAAGCCCTCGGCGCTCTCGGTTATGACGCTGCGGCGATCGTCTGCGACGCCATCAAGCGCGCCAACTCCACCGATCCCGAGAAGATCCGCGAAGCGCTGATCGCCACGAAAGACCTGCAAGCCGTGACCGGCACGATCAGCTTTGACAACCAACACAACCCTGTCAAATCGGCCGTCGTCGTAGAAGTGAAGAACGGCAAGTTTACCTTCAAAGATAAGATCACGCCGAAGAGCTAACCGATTCACGTCGAAGGCGGACCCAGATGTGATGGCAGAGGCGGATTGCCTCGGCAAAGTGACTCGTTCAACGGAATGAATCCGGAGCGGGGCGGACCCAAGCGGTTTGCCCCGCTTTTGCCATGCTAAGGGGGAATGACGGTCATGAATCATCAACGCGATCAACTGCTCCGCATCTATCACTGCCTGCTCGATCATTTCGGCCCCCGGCACTGGTGGCCCGCCGATACCACTGTGGAGATGGTCATCGGCGCTATCTTAACGCAAAATGTGGCTTGGAAAAATGTCGTCACTGCCATCGATCAGTTGAAGCCGGCCGGTTTGCTCGATATCCAAGCTTTGGCCGAAGCGCCGAAGGAACAAGTGGCCATTCTCGTCCGCTCCACCCGCTATTACAACCAAAAAGCCGATCGGCTGCAAGCCTTCGCTCGGCTCATCGTCGAGGAATATGGCGGGGAATTGGAAAACCTGTTGTCCCTGGAGGCGCAAGAATTGCGCCGACGGTTGCTCGCCATCAAAGGGATCGGCAAGGAGACGGCTGACTGCATCATCCTCTATGGCGCCGGGCAGCCCATATTTGTCGTCGATGCCTACACGAGACGCGTCTTTTCCCGCCTGGGCTTCTTCTCCGAGCAGGCGAGCTATGACCAGATGCAGGCCTTTTTTACGGAGCGCCTTGCGCCGGAACTGAAACTTTTTCAGGAGTATCATGCGCAAATCGACTGCCTTGGCAACCGCCTCTGTCTGGCCAAAAGCCCGTCATGCGCGCTCTGTCCCCTGGGAGAATGCTGCGCCTTTGCCGGACAGGCCTTGAGGGGCGAAGAGGAGAATGCCATCGCCATGCGGAGCGAGGGAACGCAGGAATAAGAGCGGCATCAGGGGAATCAAAGGGAGTGTAACCATGCGATGTAAAGGAATCGGGAATGAGGCAGCACGCAACGGCAAGGGATTCCTGTCCAAGGGATTTTTCATAAAGCGATGTTTCCGGCCAGGGTTTTTACGGAATCCAGAATGCTTGCCGAAGAAAGGGCGACTTGAGACGCCGCTGGTGCTCGTAACGAACCGAAGGCTCTGCGCGGCTGAGCGGGATTTGCAAAGTGTCGTTGCCGGGGCGCTTGAAGGCGGCGTCGATGCCGTCATCTTGCGAGAAAAAGATCTGGAAGGGAAGCGGTTGCTGGAACTGACGGAGCAACTGCTGGCGCTGACGCGGCCCGCCGGGGCGCCCTTGATTATCAATGGAAATGTGGCCGTCGCCATGGCAGCCGGGGTCGATGGGGTCCATCTCGGCGCAGGAGACCTGCCGCCGTCCAAAGCGCGCGCCATTATCGGTCCGGCCATGTTATTGGGCCGTTCCATTCACTCCGCCGAGGAAGCGCAGGCGCTCGTCAATGCCGGCGAAGCCCACCATCTCGACTATTTTCTCTTCGGAAACGTTTTTGAAACGACCTGCAAACCGGGCAAAGCAGGCGCAGGCATGACCGCGCTGACAGAGGTCACTCGACGTTCGCCCATTCCGGTGATCGCCATCGGCGGGATCACCGGCGGAAATGCCGCGTTGATCGGGCGGTGCGGCGCCGCAGGGGTTGCCGTCATGTCGGCGATCATGGCCGCTGCCAACCCGGCGGCGGCGGCGAAGGCCATCGCTGTCGCCTCGGCTGCCACAGCCGCTGCGGATACCTTGACGCCTTCAGCGATTGCCGTCACACCCACTGTGGCTGTCGCGACGATGGTTACAACTGCTGGTCGGCCGAATAAAAATGGAACCAGGGCTGGTGTCACTGGCCCGTCAGGTTTGCTTTATGGGATCATCGGGCGAGAGCAGGCCCCCGACGAGGCGACGCTGGCGGCTATGGCCGATGCCGCTTATGCCGGTGGCTGTGATCTCATCCAACTGCGGGAGAAGAACATGTCCACGGGCGAATTGTTGCGACGCGCCCAAATCGTGCGAGAGATTGCCGCGCGCCGGGGGAAACTGTTTATTGTCAATGACCGCCTTGATATCGCCCAGGCCGCCGGCGCTGACGGCGTGCACCTCGGCGCGGAAGACTTGCCGCCTGAGGTGGCCCGCCGGATGTGGCCCGGCGGACTCATCGGCGTCACCGTCCGAGACATCGCCCAGGCCCAGGCGGCGGCCGCGGCTGGCGCTGATTACGTGGGAGCGGGGCCGGTCTTCCCAACAACCTCGAAAAAGCTTGACGCCGACCCCTTGGGTGTTTCCGGCTTGCAGGCGATCTGCCAGGCCGTTGACATTCCTGTTATCGCCATTGGCGGACTGACAGCCGATAGAATCACTGGGCTTCAGCAGACGGGCTGCCAGGGCGTAGCGGTCATTTCGGCTCTATTTCAGGCGCCTGTCGTTCAGGAGCCAGACCGGGCTGCACAGTTCGGCACGGCGGTGGCCCAGGCAGCCCGGCGACTGAAATCAGTGCTCTCCCAAGAGTAGCAAAAAATCACGCTGGGGCAGGAACAATGGGCGACTTTGTTTAAAGTGATTACTTGACGGAAGAAGGGTGCTCGTCAAACCCCTCCAATAAGATGCTCCATACCGCAACGAAGACGCCGATACCGCAACGATATCAAAGAAAGAGGGATGAACGCTTGTATTTGGGAGCGCACTTATCCATTTCAAAAGGGTTTGAGGCCGCCGTCCGGGAGGCTCTTTCCATTGGAGCAACGACGTTCCAATTTTTCACACGCAATCCTCGCGGCGGCGCGGCCCGAGCCCTCGATCCGGAGGATATTGCCCGTTCCATACAGCTGCGTGTAGAACATGGTTTTGGCCCCCTGGTTGCCCACGCTCCCTACACGATCAACCTGGCGGCCCCCAAAGAGGAGACATGGAGCTTTGCCAAGACGACGCTGGCGGCGGATATTGTCCGGATGGCCACAGCGCAGATTCCCTATATCGTCGTTCATCCCGGCAGCCATGTGGGCCAGGGGATTGCGGCGGGCATTGATCGGATCACCCAGGCGCTGAACGAGGTGCTCCGGCCCGACCAGGGGGTAACGGTGTTGCTGGAAGGGATGTCTGGCGCAGGCACCGAGGTGGGGGGACGATTTGAGGAGCTGCGGGCGATCATCGACGGCCTCCAGACGCCCGAGAAGGTGGGCGTATGCCTGGACTCGTGCCACTTGTTTGGCGCCGGCTATGATGTGAAAAGCGATTTCGCTGACGTCCTCGCCACCTTTGACCGGATCGTCGGCATCGACCGGTTAAAGGCGATGCACATCAACGACAGCCAGCAGCCTCTGGCTTCCCATAAGGACCGCCACGCCCTGTTGGGACAGGGGCTGATCGGCAGTGAAGCCATGGCGGCGCTGCTCAATCACGCCGCTCTGGAGGGGCTGCCGCTCAACCTGGAAACACCTGGCGAGATCGATGACTATCGTCGAGAAATTGCCTGGATGCGGTCGACTCGAAATCAATAAACTATAGAGGTAAGGGTGGAAGAACATGATTTTGCGCAAAGCCCGGATGCACGATGTGGAGGATATTCATGGCTTGATCAGCGACAGCGCTGCCGAAGGGCTGATGCTGGCCCGGTCGCGCAGTCTCCTCTATGAGGGGCTGCGGGACATCACCGTTGCCGTGGAGGAAGGGCAGATCATCGGAACGGGATCGCTGCATATCCTGTGGGAGGATCTGGCGGAAATCCGCGGCTTGGCCATCCGCAAGGAAGCCCGTGGACGCGGTATCGGCAAGGACATTGTGGAGATGCTGATCGAGGAGGCTAAAAACCTGGGGATTGACCGTGTCTTTGCCCTGACCTATCAGGAGGGGTTTTTCCGCAAGTGCGGCTTTGAGGTGGTTCAGAAAGAACAATTGCCCCATAAGGTTTGGAAGGAATGCATCGACTGCCCCAAATTCCCCAACTGCGATGAGGTCGCCATGTTGCTTCACGTCAAGTAGCCGAAGACGCCCCCTATGGGATACCTGCCCGGTGCGCCGGACCGCCCCTTTCCTATGTCAAATCGCGTCCTTGTACATACCACCGAAAGACGGTCCTTTTTGTAGTTCTGTCTTACATCCGCTGCGCTTGCAACTGCTCAGAACGAGAGGGGCGCAAGCACGGCCCGGTGGGAACGAAAAGGAAGGGATTGGCCGTGACGGAACAACCGTTGAAGGTTCTCTTTGTATCTGCTGAGGTTGTCCCCTTTGCCAAGGCCGGAGGTCTGGCCGATGTAGCCGGTTCGCTGCCTCGCGCCCTCAATTCGTTGGGTGTCGACGCTCGAGTCGCCATGCCCCGTCATGGACAGATCCCCAAGGGCGCTTACATTACGGATCACTTGGTGGAGATCGACGCCCGCAAGGAGACGGCGGTGATCCGGGCGGGCCGGATCGAGGCGCTTCCCGGTGGAAACGCCGTCCCGGTGTACTTTATCGACAACTACCAGTATTTTGGCCGAGAGAATATCTACGGGTATGGCGATGATGGCGACCGGTGGGGCTTCTTTTCTCGCGCCGTCATGGAAATGCTTGAACCGATCGATTTTATTCCCGACATCCTGCATTTCAATGACTGGCAGTGCGGCCCCGCCATCGCCTTGCTTAAAGAAGAATATCGTCATCATCCCGCCTATCGCCGGATCGCCAGCGTGTTGACGGTTCATAACCTGGAGTATCAGGGCCATTTCGGACGAAATAGCCTCCGGTTCATCGGGTTGCGCGATGATCTCTTCCGTCCGGGCGCCGTCGAGTTTCATGGACAGGTAAACTACATGAAAGCTGGTCTGGTCTTTGCCGATGTGATCAACACGGTCAGCCGGACCTATGCGGAGGAAATTCAAACGCCCGAATACGGCTGGGGACTCGACGGGTTGCTGCGACTGCGTCACAATGATCTCTTCGGGATCGTCAACGGGATTGATGTGGAGGTTTACGACCCAGCCACAGACCCGCACATCCCCTACCACTTTTCGCAAGAGAACATGGAAGGGAAAAAGAGGAACAAGGCGGAACTGCAGCGTGAACTCGGCCTGCCGGTGTCCGATGCGCCGCTGTTGGGGCTGGTCCACCGGCTGGTCGACCAAAAAGGGATCGATCTCTTTGAGGGGATTGAAGAGGCGCTCTTTGAGGAGGATCTGCAATTGGCCGTCGTGGGCCAGGGCGATCCCCGTTATGAGGGCCTTTTCCGGCGATTGAAGCAGCATTTTCCGGAGAAGGTGGGTCTTTTCATCGGTTTTGATTCACCGCTGGCGCAGCGGGTCTATGCCGGCAGTGACTTTTTCCTCATGCCCTCTCGCTTCGAACCATGCGGCCTTGGTCAACTGATCGCCTTCCGCTATGGCGCCATCCCCATTGTCCGCTCCACTGGCGGTTTGGCCGACACCGTCACAGATGTCCGTTTCCCGAACGGCAATGGTCTTGTCTTTGAAGCCTATGCGCCGGAAGATTTCCTTGATGCCATTCGCAGGGGGCTCGCGTTGTACTGGCAGGGGAGGCGTTGGAACGAACTGGTCGCCAAGGTGATGGGGTTGGATCACTCCTGGCGCAGGTCGGCTGATGAATACCTGGAGCTTTACGGACGGGCAAGGCGGAAGGTCAACCTTGAGGTGTAAGACGCGTCAGCGTAGGGTGAACGGGGGTAGTACCTGGCAGAAAGGCGACAAGGCAATATCTCGAAATTGTAACCTTGTCCATTGAATTGGACAAGGTTTATACTAAAATGGAGAATATTGTGGTAGGGAGGGCGGATGTGCGCTATCAGGTTTTAGGTACGACCATGCAAGCCTTAGATATTGATCTCGAATCGGGGGAGCGCATCTACACGGAATCGGGCGCCATGACCTGGATGTCGGACAATGTTCGTATGGACACCAATTTCAAGGGTGGATTGTTAAAATCGCTGGGACGCATGTTGTCTGGGGAATCGCTGACATACACCTTCTTCGAAGCGGTTGGCGGTTCGGCCAATCTCGGCTTTACCCCGTCGGCGCCGGGTAAGGTATTGCCCGTTGAACTTGTGCAAGGCTATGAGTTGATCTGCCAGAGAGATGCTTTTTTATGCGCGCAGGAGTCGGTCGAGATGAGTATCTTTTTTCAACGCAAACTCGGCACAGGCTTTTTCGGCGGTGAAGGCTTCATCATGCAAAAGCTCTCGGGGCAGGGCATGGCTTTTGTGGAGATTGACGGTGAGGTCATCGAGAAAAAACTGGCTCCCGGTGAGCGACTGTTGGTCGATACGGGTCATGTGGCTATGATCGAATCGTCCGTTTCGATGGACATTCAGTTTGTCAAAGGGTTTAAAAATGTCATCTTTGGCGGGGAAGGGATTTTTCTGACCACATTGACCGGTCCTGGTCGTGTGTGGTTGCAGACCATCACCCTGGCCAACCTGGCGGGACGGATTTTGGCTCATGCCGGGAAGCGGGAATCGTCAGGTGGTATCGGAAGTTTGACAGACTTTTTCGATGATTGATTTGATTGATTGAATTGTTTTAAAAGACAAATTGAAGAATAGGTCATGATGAAGGATAAAATCGAAGTGTGTCGAAAAATAAGCATCGGGGTACGCCATATTGAATGCCCGCGAGGTGAATGTCCTGACGATGCTTGCGCTAATCGGTTTTATCTTAATCTTAAGCGCATTGTTGCTGGGGTCGTGGTGGCGCTTTTTACAGGGGACGCCCTTCGGCCAACTCCCGCTGATGGTCGTCGGGTGCACGCTGATGTGGCTAATCACCCTCAGTTTTCCTCAGATTGCCTTATTGCCCAGCCCCTACCTTTTCCTGGTGGGGGGAGGGTTGCTGATCGCATCTGTGGGCTTGGCGCGTACCTATATACGTGAACACACAGAGGATCATGAGACTCCCTTCGCCGTAGTTGACACTACAGTGGACCGAGAGAGCTTGGCCGTTGTGCCGCCCTGGTCTTCGGAGCGAGAGGCGGGAGTTGTCTCGTTGCCGATTACGCATCTGGCGCATGTT
>NZ_WXEX01000027.1 GCF_009877435.1 Heliomicrobium gestii
TTAACCGTAACGAATTAAATCCCCAGGGATATGAATCTCCCTGGGGATTTAATTCGTTTTCAGTTTAATGGCAATTTTTCCACCTCTCAAGCGTAAAATATCACAAATAGCATGATGAGCGTGATGGAGGTGAAAGGGATGAACTTACCCCCAATGGAACAACCATGGTGCGGAGATGTCTGTGCGGCGCCCTTGATCGATAGTGAGCAGTTTCGAGGCGTTGATTTTTCGGAAACGATTCGCCGGGCAGGGGAATTGCCACAGAATGAGGGGGAGCGGCAGCGACTCGTAAAGATGGACTTGTTTGCTGGATGTCCTTCCTTCTACGCCGATGGCTATTCGATGCTTCGTACAGGCGCCTTTATGTGAAAAAGCGCCCCGCCTCTCATGATCAGGCGGGGCGCTTTTATATGGCGAATCACTGGTATCAATCAATAGCGAAGGATGTCCACAAACTCCTGTAATGAGGCAAAAAGGTCGTAATGGGAGAGGAGTTGGTCGACCAGGTCTCCATCAAGGGCCTTTTCGCGCGCCGACTGGGAGAGGATGGATTCGATGTCGCCTCGATTCATGCCGGTTCGGTAGGGGCGATCCTCAATGAGGGCCGAGAAAATATCAGCAACGGCGATGATCCGGCTACCGAGGGGCAGAGCGGAACCTCCGATGCGAAAGGGGTATCCGGCGCCATTTGGTCGCTCATGATGAAAGGCAGCCCACTCGGCCAGTTGCAAATGACCGGGAAGACGCCGGAGGATATGGTAGGTGTGATAAGGGTGACGTTTGATCACATCATACTCGGCGGCAGTCAGGGCGCCCGGTTTTTCGAGGATGCTTTCAGGAATGCTCAGCTTGCCCAGATCGTGGAGCAAGCCGGCCACTTCGATCTGGGCGATGTCGAGGGGAGAAAACCCGGCCAAGGAGGCAAGGTGGGCCGATGACGATGCCACCAGTCGGGAGTGGTGCATTGTGAACCGGCACTTTCGATCGATTATCCAGGCGAAGATCATGAATAGCTTTTTCAAGTCTTTATACTGCAATGCCGAGTCATTGATTTCAGGTGACATCATGCCCAATGACAAGTCTTCTACATAGGGGGAGGCCAGATCGAGCCAAAAGCTCTCTTTTACAGCCAACTCAGAAAGGACTTCCTTTAGCTCGGGGCGGAACATAGTTCCGAACCAACCGCTCAGTTGATCCAGTGCGCGTCGTCGCTGGTGCAGAATGTAATCTCCGGTGAGCAGAATTTCCAAGCGATCGGCCAGATGGATAATATCGCTCAGCCGGGTCAACGCGCTCCGTTCCTCTTGATGCTCCCAGTGATCGTGGTGGTGCAAGATGATTTGGGCGATGTTTTCGAAGTGGCCGATCCCCTTTAACAATTGATACCCGGCCTGGCAATGGGTGTCCGTTTCTCTCGGTTGGAAAGAACCTAAGGCCGCCTTTTCATGGAAGGATGTAGCGCCCATGTCATGGATGCTGGCGGCGCAATAGAGATCATGCCGTTCTTGTGGCGAGAGGTCCATCATGGCGCCCATGGCAGAACTGATATAGGCCACGCGGTTGTGATGGTGGTTCAGGCCGATTGTAGTGAAATCGAGAACCATGGATAGTGTATTCAGCAGTCGTGGGAGGTTGATGGTTACAATCATGTAAACCTCCTGTTTCAGTATGTAAAGCTACTTTGGTTTTTTTGGTCGCGAACAGAGAATGCCAGGTTTGCCTATAATCACCGAGGGAAAGGAGGATCGTCTTCTTGGTATAATCAAAGATGCTTTTGCTATGCATCATCATTCACAACAATGTGTCTGTCGTGGCGTGGTTGCTCAGGGTTCTCTACTTACCGCGCATTCAAACTTTACGTCAAAAAGGTGCGGAGGCGCAATGGAAAAACAGGGTAAGAGGGATTACCGGCGATACGGCATGACAGCATTGGTCATAGCGGCCAATATATCTTCGTGGCTGTACCTGGGGTGGAGAACGGCCGAAACGCTCCCCGATAGCGGCGTCGCACTCATCTGGGGCAGCCTTTTGCTCATTTCCGAATGGATACAGGCGGGACAATCCGTCGTCTTTTACAGTCTGTCGCTCCATCCGAGCCGCCGTGAGCCGCCGGCGCTTCCTTTACAACCTCCGGCGGTGGATGTCTTTGTAGCCACCTACAATGAACCGAAACATATCTTGCGCAGCACCGTCGCCGGATGCCGCAACCTGGAATATCCTGAAGAACAGTTGAGGATCTGGCTGTGTGATGACGACCGGCGCGAGGAAGTGCGTCAACTGGCTGAGGAGATGGGCGTCGGTTATTTCTCGCGTAGGACAAACGAAGACGCCAAGGCGGGTAATCTCAACAACGCGCTTGGGCATACGCAGGGCGAACTGATCGTGACACTGGATGCCGACATGATCCCCCGACCGGAATTTTTGCAACGGACGGTCGGCTTTTTTACCGATGAAAAGCTGGCCTTTGTTCAGGCGCCGCAGGCCTTTTACAATCAAGATATCTTCCAGTACAACCTGCTGCAGGGCTGGAATATTCCCAATGAGCAGGACATGTTCATGCGGGTCGTTCAAGCGGGGAGGGATCGTCACAATGCGGCCATGTACATCGGCAGCAACACCGTTTTCCGCCGCAGCGCCCTGGCGGCGATCGGCGGCTTTGCAACAGGCACCATCACCGAAGATATGGCGACGGGCATGCTGCTGCAAGCAAAAGGTTACCGAACGATATATCTGAATGAGATCCTTGCCGAAGGGCTGTCGGCAGAGTCTTTTTCCGACTATATCCGCCAGCGGATTCGTTGGGCCAGGGGGAACGTGCAGACGGCGCGCAAGTGGAATCCCTTGACAGTTCCCGGATTGACGGTGGCGCAGCGCCTCTTGTATGGCGATTCGGTTCTTTACTGGTATTCAGGCTTGTTCAAGCTGACCTTTATCTTGTCGCCCCTGGCTTACCTCTTGCTGGGTATCCCTGTGATGCAGACGGATGTACAGGGTATCCTGACCTTTTGGCTGCCCCAATTTGTGCTTTCCGCGATCTGCTTTCGCCTTTGCACCGGAAAGATGCGCGATATCTTTTGGAGCAATATCTATGAAACAGCGGTGGCGCCGGCTGTGCTTCGGGCTGTTCTTGGAGAGACCTTGTTTGGGAAAGGCGCAAAATTTGAGGTGACACCCAAAGGGGTGACGGGACAGCGACATTTTTTTCACCGGCGCCTTGCTGCGCCCCACCTGATCCTGCTGATGTTGAGTCTCGCTGGATTGCTTGTCGGAAGTTACCGGCTTTATGAGGGTGGCGGAGGAGAGGCGGGGGCCATTCTTGTCAATCTCTTTTGGGCAATATACAATGTCGGCGGTCTCTCCGGCGCCGTCCTGTTAGCCTGGGAACCGCCTCGCATGCGGGAGAAAGAACGGTTCGAACGGTCCTATCAAGCCGCATTAACCGTGTCTACCTCTGGCGAAAGGACGCATTCCTTTGAGGCGGTTACACTTGACATAAGTGAATCGGGATGTTGTCTATTGCTGCGTCAAGCGCAACCGCTACCTGCCCATGTGGGTGTTGACATATTTGGCGGTGAACACCATACTTTGCAAGGGCGTGTGGTTTATTGTGACAATCATCCCCGTGGTTATCGGGTGGCCATCGCCTTTGAGCCAATGGAAAAACCAGTTTTTCAGCTCTGGATCCGTGAGGTCTACGGAAAAAAGCCGAAGGAGGCCTTCCCTTCCATGGGAAACCGGTTTGGTTGGCTCGACTTATTTCCCCGGTATATCAGTCACCTTCTGTTGCGGCGCTTGCCGAAGCGCCAGCAGACAGGGCGTCTCCGTGTGATGGGCGCCTTCCAGAGGGAAAGGGAAGCCGCAGGTGAACGGCGGTAACCTGAACCGCTTTTTGGAAGAAAGAAACAACCGCCTGTAAGAACGGCGGCTGTGAAGAAATCTATGTATGCGCCTTCAACAGGGTCAATCCATCAACAAAGCTGAATCTTTTGGTCCTCCAGTTCCTGAAGGTACCCGCTCAACTGTTCTTGTGGAATCCGCTCAAGCCTGTCCTCGACAAGGGCCTCCAGATCCATGCCGTACAACAGGAGCGGCGCTAGGGGGTGGTCGTTTACACCTAAGAAGCGGCAAAGAAAAAGTGGGGAAGCTGAGAGGATGTCCTCGATCCACTGTTGTCGAACTTCTTCCGGCAGGTTTTGTCGATCTGCCATGGAGTGAACCCCCCATTCTGTTTGTTCATTATGTCCATTATATCACAAGGGTTGACAAGGTTGAATCATTTAAATTATTTATTCAATACAATCGATAAAAAAAGGATAAACATGAGGGCGGATCGCCATACCTTTTTGCCGGATCATTGATTCGGGTATCGGCTGAAGATGCGAGATAACGTGGGATATATTTAGGGCAAAGAGGCGCGTGACAACAAATGCACGTACTGAGGCGCTTGTGCTCGCGTTTGTCCAGTCGGCGTAAAGAGTTAACAAAGGAGTTTTTGTGAAAAAACACACAAAAACTCCTGTTTTTATCGTAAAATAATGGTTGTCAAATCGATTTTATGGTAAGCGAAAGGAGTCCTGCGCATGTTTGTCTCTCACATCACGTCCATCCCGGGTGTCAGGCTGGAGGGGACTGGGATTGTCAATGCCATGAAACAATCGCTGATCGGACCGGCTCAAGGGTGGGACGGTTGGTCGATGCGATTGTTTACACTGGCCGAAGGCGGTCAGACGCCTCGGCACAGCCATCCATGGCCGCACATCAATTATATCGTCGGTGGGCAGGGAACGCTGTTTTTGGGCGGCCAGGAGCAGCCTGTTCAAACCGGTTCGATAGCCTACATACCAGGAGGAGAAGAACACCAGTTTCGCAACATTTCTGGTCAAGACTTTGCTTTTATCTGTATCGTTCCGGCGGAAGCGGATAAGTAGCATTATCTTTTCTGCTCTTTCTTAATTCCTAAAAACCTGAGAAAACCACGGAGTCACTGAGTTCTTTCCCTTTGGCGCTGCGTTTGTTATGTTCCCAAACTCACAGGCGCAGCGCCGTATCGAAAAAAACGATTTGGAAAAAAATACTCGTTGCATTCTCGATTTAGTTGTGTAATAATAGTCAACGTCGCCGCTGTGCTGCGGAAAAAACTACCGCCGACGGCAGCGGGATAACTTCTTAAAACTGGTCCTTGAAAATCGAACAGTTGCGAATCAAAAGCGTGCGAAACCAATCAATTCCGTTGTAGGTCGCTGATACGGAAGCAGTGCAATACCTTTTCTGTATCAGAGCTAGCAGCAGAAGAACGACTGTCGCAGAAGAATATCGTTGGAAACGGCGATGTGTCGAAG
>NZ_WXEX01000028.1 GCF_009877435.1 Heliomicrobium gestii
GGTGATGGCGCCTGTCGTCGCATTCAAGCTAAGTCCCGCCGGCAATAGGTTGCTGCCCGTTAACGCGTAGGTAACTGACCCGCTTCCCCCTGACGTTTTTGCGACGCTTCCGCTAAACGCCCGGTTTTGGACCATTGGTGGCAACGTTGTGGGCAACACAATGGCTTCCGTAATCGTTCCGGTGTACTGCTGCGTTGCAGTTAGAGGCGGAGTCGACGAATCCGTCGCCTCGATCGTAAAGTCATAGGCGCCGCTGCCTGTCGGCGTCCCCGTTATGGCGCCTGTCGTCGTATTCAAGCTAAGTCCCGCCGGCAATAAGTTTCCGCCCGTTAACGCGTAGGTAACCGACCCGCTTCCCCCTGACGTTTTTGCGACGCTTCCGTTAAACACCTGATTTTGGACCATTGGTGGCAACGTCGTGGGCAGTACCATCGACGTTACGATGGTTCCGGTGTACTGCTGCGTTGCAGTCAGTGGCGGAGTCGACGAATCGGTTGCCTCGATCGTAAAGTCGTAGGCGCCGCTGCCTGTCGGCGTCCCCGTAATTGCGCCTGTCGTCGCATTCAAGCTAAGTCCCGCCGGCAATAGGTTGCCGCCCGTTAACGCGTAGGTAACCGACCCGCTTCCCCCTGACGTTTTTGCGACGCTTCCACTGAATACCCGGTTTTGGAGCATCGTTGGCAGCGTTGTGGGCAGCGATATTGGCGATGTCGTGGAGGCATTCAGGAGGGTAAAACTGACCAAGTTAAATGCAATCAACTGTGTATGCGGTTGCGCCGTGAAATAGACTCTAAATTTATCGATCTGTACACCAGAAAGCGGGGAACAATCGATAGGATAGGCCGTTTCACACGCCGCCCCCTGATCAGGACTACTGTAAGGGGTAGTCTGGGCAACTGCTGTATCGTTTATATAACCCACTATGTACACATTACTAAAATTATTGTAAAGAATATCCTGTGAAGCGTCATAATATTCACCTAGCACTATTCCTTGTAATCGGAAACTGCCTAATGTATCACCAGAAGCTTTCACCTCAATAAACGCGGATTTTGGAACATCACGATCACCTTTATCGTTGATATACACTCCACTGCTATCTTCCACAATCGGATTTGTAGAATCTTCCGACGATGAAAGTATAAAATAATTATCTGGGGGTGGACCTAGTAAGGAATTATCCGGTTTTCTACTGAATGCGCCACTAAATGTTTGAACGCCGCCAGGAAGAGCATACGCAGCAAATGGGAATACAATGGCAAGCAACAAGCTTACCGCCAACCATGGTGCGATTTTCTTTATCCAATTTGATGGCGGCCTTCCCACTTCAGCTATTCGTTTTCCCATAAATGGAATTCCCCCTTTGTAAAAAAATGACACGATACTCACCCACATTTTTGATAGTAAGGTATGGTTAACAACATATTCTCTATCTTTCTATCATTTCCTTCTTAATTTTGCCATAAGTATGGTCATGAGAACCTTAAGTAATGGCTTATCTATCGTGTTCGTATCGTTCGTTTTGTCATGCATGCCAACGGACTGCCACTAGCCTCGCCCGGGGTCCCGTGCCATGCAGGGCGCATATAAAAAAAGACTGCCGACAACAAACTTTGTCGACAGTCTGAGGCCACAGTGCCGGCCTCATTGAAAAAGGTGCTTGCAACGGTTGAACAGGGCGCCTCTCTTTGGGACTGCTCTACAGGCGCTCTTTTATTTCTGTTCCTCCGCTTTCTCAATTGTATAGGTCGTTGATGCCGCTTCGATGGCGCCCGCTGCCCAGTGATCCACCGGTACGTCGGACCAACTGGTTTGGGTGATTCCTGTCAGCGGTTTTCTTCCGATCAGTTGGTTCATGAGATAGACCATTTCCGCCCGTGTGATCGCTTTGTCCGGCTGGAAGGTGCCGTCGGGATAGCCGTGCAGGATATTGGCCGCCGCCATGGTGGCAATCGCCGGTTCTGCCCAATGACCCTGCACATCGCCGAAGGTGTTTTTCCCTGTATCGGTCATCTTTTTCCACTTAGTCACAAGAGCAGCCAGTTCCGCTCGCGTCACATACTGATCCGGTCGGAAGGCGCCGTCAGGGTACCCCTGGATCAGCTTCAACGCGTAGAGCTTCCGGATCGAATCGAGCGCCCAGTAGGTGGAGGGAACATCGGGATAGTCCACGACGATGGTATCGGCGTTGCTGGGCAGTTGCCGGGCGATCAGCGCCGCCAGTTCGCCTCTGGTGATCGGCTGTTCCGGTCTGAATGTGCGGTCAGGGTAGCCGAACACGTAGGGATGGATGGTGATCTTTGGATTTTCCACCGGTTTCGCTTGACTGCCGCCACCGCCGCCACTGCCACCGCCATTGTTTTGGGGAGCAGTCGCCCGCACAATGGTAAATACGCTGAACTTGTTGATTTCAATCTCGATCGCACTGGGTTGGTTCTGACTATTTCTCAGGATGCTCCCTGACTTTACTTCCTCCGTTCCGTCGGTGTGTTGCACCCAGACTTTGAGCGACGCCACATCCGCATCGGAAAGATTGCTCGGCAAGGGGAACGTGACCAGTGTTCGCCGGTCGCTCAAGTTGGTCTCGATGGTCATCGGTCTGCCCAGCACCTGAATCTGAACGCTCGAGACACCGAGTTCCCTGCGAACATTATCATTGCTCTGGGCGAGTTCGGTCTGACGCTCTACTTCCGGCTGGCGCTTGATAGGAACGACACGGAAATAGAGATCGATGCCGTCATTGCACAATGCTTGAATGCTTGCTTGCGGGATATCGACTTTCACATCAGGACTTGCGATCTGAAGTTCCTTCCCGTAGCTGTTCAACCGGGCCAAGGCGTTGCTATCGACGCCCACGTTGAAAATGTCTGCCTGGCTGGCGATGGGATCGGTTAAATCGATTCGGATGAGCGGTTCTTGCCGGTAAACCGCTTCGGCCACACTCTGACTGGCTTTTTGTTCATCGAGCCGAACGGAGTCCGCCACTTTGCTGTCGCCATCCGGAGTCGACCACACCGCGCGAGTGACATCCACTCGGGCAGCGGTGTCGCCGTTTTCACCGGCTTTGACATCAACCGTGCGTTGCGACGTCTGAACGGTTCCAGGGGCTTGCGGTTTTACGATGACCAAAAATGTCTTTTTAACCGGGTTTCCCGGCAGGTTGATCGTGGCCGTCAGGGTAACCGAAGCATCGGCGCTGCCGGAGGGACGTTGGACGGTTCCATTTGTCGAGATGATCGACGGGTTGCTGGAGGTCCAGACTACGGGGAAACTACCGGTGCTCATGACGGGGAGTGTGACATCGTGTTGGACAGTGTTCCATTCATCGCCCGATTGGAATCCGATCTGTAAGTCTTTTAGGGCGGCTGCCGCGGCGTCGGCTTCTCGTGTCACCGTCACCGTATAGGTTTTCGGCGTGCCGTCCTGGGCGGTAACGATCAGCCAAATGGTGTTGGGACCGACCGTCAGCGGGATGGGTCTGCTCGGCTGACCGTTGGTGACCTCTTCTCCGTTCACCCTAACCGCAGCGGTTGGATCGATCGTCGCCGTTACGGTTGTAGCGGTGAGGGCAAAGGGAGCCGTTGCCGTATAGTCGTATACCGCCGATGATACGGTTTCATTCAGGGAAAGACCGCTCAATGTTAACGCAGAGATCATGTTATTGCCGGACTGCGACTGGTTATTTACCTGTAAGGTAAACGATGCCGTCGCCGTCTGTGCGTCTTGATCGATAACTCGCACCGCAAAGTTGGCGGTCCCTGCTGTTGTCGGTGTTCCGTAGACGGCGCCGGTTACCGTGTTGAGATCAAGGCCTGCCGGCAATGCGCCGCTCGAGATTGACCACGTGTAGGGAAGGGCGCCTCCCGAAACGTCGACCGTTGCGTTATAGGGGGTTGCGACCGTGGCATTCGGCAATGCTTGCGTCGTTATGGTTGGCCCGTTGCCCCCCGGCGCCGCGCTGGTCGCGATGTCCACCTTGGTGGGCGCAGCCTGCACATTCGTGGCGCTATCTTCGACGACCACGTAGACATCATAGTCTGTGGACGCGCTCAGGTTCGGAATGCTGATGGTCGCTTCCGCATTCGCCGTCAGGTCCACGTAGCCTTTTTTCCCAGAACCTACGTCTGCTCCGCTCGCGTTCTGGCCGGCTTTCACCTGCGTCGCCGTCGGCGCCGGGGCTCCATTGGGAAGGACGACGTAGTAGGCTCTGCCGCTTTCGTTCGCCTTTGCCAACACGTTCGCGCTGGTGTCGGTGATCGTTCCTGCCTTCGGGTAGGTCGCCGCCCAGTCCGGCGGCGTCGTGTCGGGTGTCGACGGCGTTTGCAAGGTGATCGTCCCTGTCGACGCCGCCGACACGTTGCCGGTCCCGTCCACGGCGTACACCTTATAGGTCCCGGCAGCCAAACCCGTTGTCGCCAGCGCCGCGTCGCTGTTCGCCGTTGCGCTCACTTTCGTCGCTGTTCCGCCGCTGACCAACCCATCCAGGCTCGCTTTATCCGTCACCGCGCTTCCCGACGGCGCCAGATACAGCCAACCGTTTTCATTGCTCTGGGCCGTCACCGTCTGACCGATCGTCACCGTCCCGCCGCTCACCGTCACCGTTGGCGGCGTGGAGTCGGGGGTCGACGGCGTTTGCAAGGTGATCGTCGCCGACGACGCTGCCGACACGTTGCCCGTCCCGTCCACGGCGTACACCTTATAGTTCCCGGCAGCCAGCGTCGATGTCGCCAGCGCTGC
>NZ_WXEX01000029.1 GCF_009877435.1 Heliomicrobium gestii
TTAAACTGCACTCATTGATTAGGAACGATGAAAGGGGGTGGGGAATATGGATGCTGGTCCTTGTGATAAACCGAGTCGATCATGCCCCACAATAGACAATCTGAGGGGCCAGAATCCAGTAAAGGAGGGAAAAAGATGAGCGCAATTACCGTTTTGGGCGAATTTTACTTCAGTCAAGTGTTGGGGAAGCCCATCTATGACATACGGGGAAAAAGGGTCGGCCGTGTCCGCGACTTGACCATCCAGTGGAATGGCCAATTGCCTCAGGTGACTGGCATCAAGTTCAACAAGGAAAGCCAAGTCCTGATTCCGACAACCTTGCTGTCGCAGTGGGATGCGAAGGGGTTGTATCTTACTTGTGAATGTACGGCTGCTGTCACGGTTCAACTGAGACCAGATGAGATCTACATCGGCAAGTGGCTCTTGGACAAACAGATCATCGATTTAAAGGGTTCCCGACTGGTGCGGGTGAATGACATCACCTTGTCCTGGGTATCAAGGGGCACAGAAAAGCGGATCCTGTTGATGGCTGTGGATATCGGATTTCGCGGTCTTATGCGCCGGTTGGGCATGGAGCGGATCGTCCAAAATGTCGACAACCGGTTGCTCGGCTGGCAATATATCAATCCGCTGGAAAACCGGAACTCGAGCCTGCATTTAAATCAGGAGAAACAACTGCTCAGTCAACTCCATCCGGCCGATATTGCCGATATCTTGGAAGAGTTGGACTACCATAAGCGAGCCCACTTGATGGGGAGACTTGATTCTGAGCAAGCAGTGGAAGCGCTTCGGGAGATGGAACTGGACACCCAGGTGGAGATTATCAACCGCATGGATGCCCAACAGGCCTCCGATATTCTGGAAGAGATGGCGCCTGATGATGCCGCTGATATTCTTGCGGAACTGCCGGAAGAGAAGTCGCGCGGTCTTTTAGACCTGATGGAAACCGAGGGCGCCCAAGATGTTCAGGAACTGATGGAGTATGCCGAGGGCACTGCCGGTTCACTGATGACGACGGAGTATATCGAACTGCCGCTCTCGATCACGGCCGATGAAGCGATCCGGCGTCTGCGCGAACTGGCCCGGACGGCCGAGACGATTTATTACCTCTACGTGACGGATGAGCAGGAGATCCTGCAGGGCGTATTTTCCTTGCGGGAATTGATTTTGGCGGAGCCGTCGTCCATCCTTTGCGATGTGATGAACCGGGGCGTTGTGGCCGTGAATCATGACGATGATCGTGTCACCGTCGCCGAGACGATCAACAAATACGGCCTCCTGGCCTTGCCTGTCGTTGATGAAAGCCGAAAAATGCTGGGGATCATCACTGTGGATGACGTGCTCGACGAACTGATGGCGGAACGGGGACGGGCGAGTCTATTTTCGCTGTTTACGGTGCGACGCCGCTCCGAAAGGAGGATGGAGTCATGGAAGCAGTAAAAGGGTTTAAAACACGGGCGTTGCTCATTATGTCGGTGATGGGGCCTGGCATCATTACCGCCTTTGCCGACAACGACGCCGGCGGCATCGCCACCTACGCAGCAGCGGGGGCCAAGTACGGCTTTCAAATGGTCTTCATCATGCTCGTCAGCACGATCTGTCTCGCCATAGCCCAAGAGATCTCCGCCCGAACCGGTGCGGTTACGGGCAGAGGATTATCGGATCTCATTCGCGAGCAGTATGGCGTCAAGTGGACCTTTTTTGCCATGGTCGTGTTGCTGTTGGCAAATCTCGGCACAACGGCCTCGGAGTTCTCGGGCATCGCCACGAGTTTTGAGATTCTCGGGGTCAGCAAATTCGTTTCCGTTCCGCTCGCGGCCTTGCTCATCTGGTGGTTGGTGCTGAAAGCGGATTACGAGAAAATTGAAAAGGTGTTCCTCTTTCTCTGTGTCACTTTTTTTAGTTACATCATCTCCGGGATCATCGTCCATCCGGACTGGAACCACGTGGTCCGTGAATCCCTGACGCCCTCATTTTCGAGCGATCCCGATTTTATTTTGATGGCCATTGGGGTGATCGGCACCACCATTACGCCGTGGGGACAGTTTTATGTGCAGGCGTCGGTTGTTGACAAAGGGATCACGGCGAAGGAATTCTCGATCACGCGATGGGATGTGCTTATCGGGTCCTTCTTTACGGGATTGATCGCCTTTTTTATCATCCTGGCGACAGCAGTGACCTTGTTTGCCAATCAGATCTCCATTGAAACGGCGAAGGATGCGGCCCTGGCGCTGCAGCCCTTGGCTGGCAATAAGGCGTCGCTGCTCTTTGCCGGGGGGCTCCTGGGCGCTTCGGTGCTCGCCGCCTTTATTCTGCCCTTAAGCTCGGCCTACGCCGTCTGTGAGGCCTTTGGGTTCGAACTGGGTATCAGCAAGACCTATAATGAAGCCCCTGTGTTTTTCGGTCTTTATACCCTGTTGATTTTCCTGGGCGCTGCCATGGTGCTCTGGCCAGGGCTCTCGTTATATCATGTCATGTTGCTCTCCCAGGTGGTTAACGGCATTCTCCTGCCGCCAATCCTCATCTTCATGGTCCTTCTCGCCAGCAATCGAAACATCATGGGGGAGCACGTTAACTCGAAGGGCTATAACCTGATCGCCTGGTTGTTTACGGTTCTGCTCATCTTGTTGACCCTATTGCTGTTGCTTTCATCATTGGCGCCCGATTTGACGCAACAACTCCTCAGTTAATGCATGTCGAGTGTTAAATAAAACAAGCCGATGCGCCTGTTCCGGGGTGCAGCGGCTTGTTTTGATCTGTTTTTTAATGGAACTCTATTCCATATTCAGGGGAGGATCTGCTACTATTGAGATAACTTCAGCAACGGCTGCAATCAATGGGGGATGGGTTGATGAAGCAACATCTTTCTATACTGCAGGAAACCATCCTGCTCAATGAGGAAGATATCCAGTCTTTAAAAAGATACATACAGGGAAAGTTCCCCCATGCTTCGTCTCGAGAACGCGCCTTAGTGTTGTCAGATGCGGTCCATCGCGCCCTGGACGGAAAAATTCCGCTCTTTCCCCAGGCCACTCGGATGCAAATCCGGCGCAAACTGATGGAGGATGCGGTGACGCGCACGTCCTTTGTCATCGATGCCGGAGACGTTTTTTGGGTTTGTTTAAACGAAGCGCTCCCTTTTGAGCAAACCATCGACGCGCTCTGGTTGTGGTTTAACCGGGAGTTGGCGATCGACCTATCGCGTCGAGAATTGTGGAGCCTCGCCTGTTCGATTCGCGAAAAGATTTCAAGGGAGAATCTTTCGAATTTTGAAGGTTTATTGCACAGTTTGACAGGAACGGATGGTTCCGCTGATTCTTCGGGGAACAGAACCGCTTCCAACCGAAATGCCCCCGTTTCGGCCGCTGCCGTTACCACAACGGCGACTTCTTCTGGATTGTCCACGCCTGTCGTGGCATCGTCGTGGGCTGTCACGCCGGCTTCTGTTTCCGTTCAAGTGCCCACCGTGACGGTGGCGGCCGCTAAGGCGCCGAACTCTGCCACAGGATCGCCGCCTCTCGCTGCGCCCCCTTCTGCTGTCCTGTCACCGCTGAAGATCGCGTCGTCCGGCGATAGAACAAGTCTCCAGAAGGCGCGCCGGTTGAGTCAACCGGTGCAGGAAAAGTGGAAATGGACTCCCTACGTAGCGGCATGCCTTGTTATGATCGTGCTTTCCCTATCTATCCACTTTCGCTCGATTCCCTCCGGCGTGGATACCGCTTTGCCTGGTGTGGCGTCAGCCGGTGAAAAGGCGGAAGCGGTCACACCAACCATTCAAATGGCGCCGGAGTTGACGCCTGAACAGGAGAGAGGCGGCAATGAACTGCCCCCATCATTGCGCTACTGCGCCGTGCGGGAGGATGAACTGCGCCAGTGGCTCGATCAACGTGACTCCCTGTTAGCGGAAGAACCCTATTTTTCGGTCATCCTGCAGACGGCGAAGGAATATGATATTCACCCCTTATTCCTCTTTGCCATTACCGGACAAGAGCAGGGATTTGTTCCCCGGACGGAAAAAGAGGCGCGTAGGATCGCCAATAATCCCTTCAATGTGTATCGGAGTTGGAGAAAATACAACACCCATATTCGGGACGCCGCCGAGATTGCTGCTGTGACGATTGTTTCCCTAAGCAAAGATAGGCCGGAGGGCGTCGATCCCGTCGCCTGGCTGAACAAGCAGTATTCAGAGGACAAGCAATGGCACAAGGGGGTGAAGAGCCTCTTTTCGGCCCTGATGCGTGAAGTGGGAGAAAAATGAGAGGGGATGCAATTGTGACAATCAGTAAAATGTTGGTGATGAGCTGATGTTCCGTCTATTTGCATTGACATCACAGCCCGTTTGTGATATAAATTATCTCTGTTACGGTCTTGTCGAACTTTGCCTTATGCAGACGTGAACATTGTAATAAACGTTTGCGGGTAAGCCCGTAAAGAAACCAAAATTTACTGGTTGATGTTTCGGTAAAGACGTGATATTATGTAATTCCGTCGCCGGTCAGGCGATGGTGG
>NZ_WXEX01000030.1 GCF_009877435.1 Heliomicrobium gestii
AGTTTAAAAAATAAAGAGACCTTCCAATACAGTATTAGAAGGTCTTGCAAACGGTCACAGAACCGGCGGCCTTCTTTCACTCGTTGAGTTTTAGCACTGCATAACGTAGAGCTTGCCGCTCAGCCACATTAAGTAGAACCTTAAGCCGGTAATACTTGCTGACCCATTGGCGTCTCTCGACGTTTCCGGGCAGTGGCGTTTGTTTATGCAGGAGCCTCACCTAACAAAGAAGCACTACGGATTCAATTGTTTTCCCTTATTCTTTTTACTCTCTAACAACACCTTTGTCAACGAAAAGTTATGTAGAAAATCTATGACCATATTCTGGATGAATACTGGCTCAATTGCAGGACATGATAGAGAAGACATATGAAACAAAATCAGGAGGTTTAGCATGGGAATATTTGATGACATTGACAGAGATGACAATAGAAAAGAAGCGACCCTCGAAAATGAAATTACCGATAAGACCACCCTTCAACTCCGCAAGGAAGAGCTCGACATCGCCAAAGATCGAGTGTCCACTGGAGAGGTCCGTCTTGGAAAAGAGGTCGTGGAAGAAAAAAAGGTCGTCAATGTGCCTGTGACTCATGAAGAAGTGGTCATTGAGCAACGAGCGGTAAATGAACCGAGTGACACCCCCATCACCGGCGACGAGGAAATCCTTAGCATTCCTGTAACGGAAGAACGGCTTGATGTGGGCAAGCATACTGTCGTTACGGGAGAGATATCTGCCTACAAACGTGAGGTAGCGAATATGGAACAGATCGAAGAAACGGTAAAAAGGGAAGAAGCCCGAGTGGAACGGGAAGGCGATGTCGATACCGTCACCGATGAAACAGATCCTAATCTTCACTAATGCCTCAAAAACTAGAAACGCCTCGTGAGCGCAAACGCGCGTTACGAGGCGTTTCTACCAGAGACTTCATATTACTTACCGACGTTGCCGACGAGTTTGCCGATACTGCTGGGGCGCCTTTATCACCCTTCCCCGAAGGAGCAGGCGAATGATGAAGTTCGAACATAGACGCAAAGGAGTTGCCAATGTCACCAATTCCATCGTGATCGGCATCACCTGCGGCGCCGTTGCCGGCGGCCTTCTGGGGGCGCTCCTTCACGCAATTACGGCAGGCATAGGGTTAGGCGCCGTTGGCGGAGGAATCATGGGGAGTGTAGTCGGCCTCTATCAAACTCAACGAATGAATCCCGCTAATCTAGCCCGGGAATCTGAAAAGGCCGTTGGGGTTCCCAAGGTTAATGCGCTCAAAGATATGAAAGAGAATGCTGCAAAAGCAAATATTCGCCTTCGTCAAGAACAGCTGGATATCTCAAAGAAGCGAATTCAAACAGGCGAAGTGACGGTCCATAAAGAAGTAATTACGGAGCATAAACAGATTGTCGTCCCCGTAAAGAGAGAAGAGCTTATCATCGAAAAAAGCACCCCCCTCACATCGACAAACGCGCAAAGCGGGCATGACAGCGCCTTGCGGATACCGCTTCGAGAGGAGCGCCTTGAAATCATCAAACTACCTGTAACCGTTAACGAAGTCTCATTGTCAACAAATCAAGTTGAGAACACAAAAGCCGTGGAAGCGGTACTACGAAATGAGAAGCTTACTGTAAGAAAAATCGGCGGTGCCACTGTGTTGAAGAAACGCAATCTTCCGTGATCAACATACCTTGATCAACAGTACCGCCTTTGCCTCTCATACATATCGACATGCCTTGCCAAGCCATTGTATACGTTATCTTGAACGACGAATGGGGGATTGGCGCCCTGCTCCGAAAAATAAAAGAAACTCCTTAAAATTAAGGAGTTTCTCTACAATCTCATGGAGCCGGCGACAGGACTTGAACCCGCAACCTACTGATTACAAGTCAGTTGCTCTACCAGTTGAGCTACGCCGGCAAATATATGGCGGAGCAGACGGGATTCGAACCCGCGATCTCCAGCGTGACAGGCTGGCATGTTAGGCCTCTAGGCTG
>NZ_WXEX01000031.1 GCF_009877435.1 Heliomicrobium gestii
GCTGCTTTACAAATGTACTCTGTGTGGTTTTGAGGGAACAAAAAAGGCCTATCGCAGTGAATTGCGATAGGCCTTTTCTACTGTGTGGAAAATAAACCTATTCGGTTGTTTGAAGGCAATCGAAAAGAGATCCGGCGAATAGGCTTACCTCTACCGGATAAAATACAACGACGCTATCTTCGAGCGAAGTCAGTTTGAGCGAAGTTTTTATCCAAGGAGGTTATTCTAATGCGCAAAAGAGTGGTCAGACGCCCCTATAACCAGCGTAGCTTTTGCGTTATCATCACCATTATCCTAGTATTTTGTTTTATTATCTCAGGATGTACTCGTGCCACGAAAAACTCTATTACCCCCGAGGTATCAGGTACACCAAAGGAGATCCAACAAGTTCTCACTGAAGGCAATCTTCGTTTTTCAGAAGCGACGCCACGAGCGAAAGACATGGGAGAAGGCAGGCGGAGGGAGTTAACAAAGGTTCAGAAACCCTTGGCAGTGATTGTCAGTTGTTCTGACTCTCGTGTTCCACCGGAACATATTTTTGATCAGGGCCTCGGTGATCTTTTTGTCGTCCGTGTGGCCGGCAATGTGGTCAGTCAGGAAGTGCTTGGCAGCGTCGAATATGCGGTAGAACACCTGAAGACTCCCCTCGTCATTGTATTGGGACATGAACGCTGTGGAGCTGTGACAGCAGCGGTCGAGGGTGGGCATCATGGCGGGAGCATAGCCTCCATTACAGAGAGGATCCGTCCATTGGCTGAGGAACAAAAGGCGAAGGGCGGCAAAGGGACGCAACTGGTGGAGCGTACTGTCGATGAAAACGTCCGTGCAGCGGTCACTGAGCTTAAAAAGAGTCCTATCCTACGGGAAGCGCTGGACATCGAAAAGATAAAGATAGAGGGGGCAAAATATGACCTGGATACAGGGAAGGTTGAGTGGCTGAAATGAAAAAGATGTTGGTCTCACAACTGGGATGCGACATTCGTTCAAGCGGGTAATCGGATGCAAGGTAATGGGCAAAAATAACATTGACGCGTTCCAACTATCCTGGTATAATTCATATCCGTTACGAAAAATATACGGGCGATTAGCTCAGATGGTTAGAGCGCTTGCTTGACATGCAAGAGGTCAGCGGTTCGATTCCGTTATCGCCCACCAGTTACGGAGCAGTGGTGTAGAGGCCTAACATGC
>NZ_WXEX01000033.1 GCF_009877435.1 Heliomicrobium gestii
CGGAAGCTCATTTGCTTGCCCGGCTTGTGCTGAAGCTGGCTGCAATGTCCACGATACAAAGGAGAGATCTTGGAGACACCTGAACTTCTTTCAGCACAAGACCTTTATCCATGCACCTTTGCCTCGAACGAAATGCGATCGATGTGGGGCAGTCCGCCAGATAACGGCGCCGTGGAGTCGACCCGGCAGTGGATTCACCCTGCTCTTTGAGGCCTATGTGATGACACTCATGAAAGAAATGCCTGTTAAATCAGTCGCGCGAATTGTTGGCGAACATGACTCTCTCCTGTGGCGAATCCTCCATCACTATGTTCATACAGCTCGCCGAAAAGAAGACCTGTCGACCGTCGAGAAGATCAGCATCGATGAGACGGCTCGGGCCAAAGGGCATAAGTATGTCTCGATCGTGATGGACGCCGAGACCCGGCGAGTCATCTTCGCCACAGAGGGAAAGGGCGCCGATGTACTTCCGAAGTTCAAGGAAGATTTTCAATCCCATAGGGGTTGTACGGAGAATATTACCGATGTTTGCATGGATATGTCCCCGGCCTTTATTTCCGGTGTGGAGAAACATCTTCCGGAAGCAGCGATAACCTTTGACAAGTTCCATGTGATCAAATTAATCAACGAAGCGGTGGATCAAGTTCGACGGGAAGAACAAAAGACGATGCCGGAGTTGAAAGGAACTCGCTATATTTGGCTTAAAAACAAAAGGCATCTAACGATGAAGCAAAAAGCAATTATGGAGGATGTGCTGGCCCAACGAAACGCAAAGACAGGCAAAGCATATCAGCTCCGACTCACTTTTCAAGAAATGTACGAAAAAGACCCCATGGATGCGCCAATGTTCTTTAAAAAGTGGTACTTCTGGGCGACACATAGTCGGTTAGCGCCGATGAAAGAAGTGGCACAGA
>NZ_WXEX01000034.1 GCF_009877435.1 Heliomicrobium gestii
CTCAAACTTCGCACCTTGAAAGTAGGCTCGGAGCCTTGAAATAAAAGGCTTCATTCATGACGAAAAAGCCATCTTGACACAAAAAAAGTGCACCCCTGTTTGGTAAAATGTAAGTGACCAAACAAACATTCCAAACAGAAGGGGTGCACACTCTAATGGTACACCAAGACAGTCCGTCTGAAAAGCTGATTTCCAGTTTTGGTCGCTTATTTAAGACCCTCAAGATTGGGCAAACGCTGCATGCGTGCGGGATACGTAAAACCTGTGGTGTCCGTGTCATGGACATATTCGGTGTTCTCTTTTCCCTTGCTTTTTTGGGAAAAAGTCTCCACCGTTACATCAACAGTGAACGCGGTGAAGAACTGCCTGGCAAAGACACGTACTACCGATTTTTGAATCATGCGCGCTATTCGTGGAGGAAATTCCTGCTGACCCTTGCGGCACGAGTGATACGGTGCTTCCGCGATCTCACATCATCTCAGCGGGTCAAGGTGTTCATTTTGGATGATTCGGTCCTGACGAAAAATCGCTCCAAGAAAGCAGAATTGTTGGCGCGGGTATATGATCATTCGAAGGGAATCTTCGTGCATGGCTATACGCTGCTGACGCTGGGATGGTCCGACGGATTCAGCTTTGTTCCGGTGGACTTTGCCGTACTCAGTTCCGCAAAAAACACCAACCGCCTGGT
>NZ_WXEX01000035.1 GCF_009877435.1 Heliomicrobium gestii
TTGCGCAAAATCGTGTAAGATAAAATCCTCTGTGTGGTTTTTAAGGGGCAAACCCTTACAGGGATTACAATCTTGATTGTCAACTGCCTCGTATTACTAATAATATGAGGTGGAAGACCTGACGGAGAGATGGCCGAGTTGGTCGAAGGCGCACGATTGGAAATCGTGTAGGCGGGCAAAACCTGTCTCAAGGGTTCGAATCCCTTTCTCTCCGCCATTCCATCGGGGTGTAGCTCAGCTTGGTAGAGCGCCTGCTTCGGGAGCAGGAGGCCGCACGTTCAAGTCGTGTCACTCCGACCATCAATACATGCGGGTGTAGCTTAATGGTAAAGCCCTAGCCTTCCAAGCTAGTTACGTGGGTTCGATTCCCATCACCCGCTCCATTTCATCCAATATGGTGGCTGTGGCGAAGTGGTTAACGCACCGGATTGTGGCTCCGGCACTCGTGGGTTCAAGTCCCATCAGCCACCCCATGGCGGCATGGCCAAGTGGTAAGGCAAAGGTCTGCAAAACCTTTATTCCCCAGTTCGAATCTGGGTGCCGCCTCCAGTTTTTTGGGCGATTAGCTCAGATGGTTAGAGCGCTTGCTTGACATGCAAGAGGTCAGCGGTTCGATTCCGTTATTGCCCACCATT
>NZ_WXEX01000036.1 GCF_009877435.1 Heliomicrobium gestii
TTGCGCCGGTTTTTGAGCAAACTGCGACGAAAGCATGGCCTGCCGAAACCGAACCATCAGGAACGCCAATACCAGGCCGTCGTGGATCCACCCATGGGCCAACAAGTCCAAGTCGACTTCGGCTTCGCCTGGGCCACCACAGAGAGCAGTCGGAAAATCCGTGTCTACGGCTTTGGCGCCATCCTGTCCCATTCTCGCTACCGATACCTGGAATGGCGAGCGACGCCCTTTACCACCGCCAGCCTGTGCGAAACCTTCGAGCGCTGCTGGGCCTACTTCGGCGGCATACCAAAAGAAGTGGTAATGGACCAGGACAAGCTCATGGTCGTCAGCGAAAACAACGGCGATATACTTTTGACGGAAACCTTCGAGGTGTACCGGCAAGCCGTTGGATTCGGCGTCCACCTCTGCCGGAAAAGCGACCCGGAAAGCAAGGGCCGGATCGAAGCGTTCATCAAGTACGGGAAGTACAATTTCATCCCCCATCGCACGTTCAGAGACATCGATCATGTCAACGAAGAATGCCTGGCTTGGCTGGAACGCACCGCCAACGCCAACATCCACGGCATAACAAAAAAAGTACCCGCCGAAGTGTACGCGATGGAGCGCGAGCACTTGCGGCCGGTACCCAAGAA
>NZ_WXEX01000037.1 GCF_009877435.1 Heliomicrobium gestii
CCCCCGCAACCAATTGAACGGTTCTTGACTTCGCTCCATGGGTAGCATAAGCACTGCGGAGTGGTACTCAAGTGGCTGAAGAGGACGGTTTGCTAAATCGTTAGTGGTCGTAAGGCCAGCGTGGGTTCAAATCCCACCCACTCCGCCACACTCTACTGTGTTCGAGTCAAGTCAATGCGATTGGCTCGTTGAGAATTCCGCTTCCTGAGCGGAGCCTGGATACGTTGGCGGTGTAGCTCAGTTGGTCTAGAGCATACGGTTCATACCCGTAGTGTCGTAGGTTCAAATCCTACCACCGCTACCATTATAAAAATGTGGAGAGATGGCCGAGTTGGTCGAAGGCGCACGATTGGAAATCGTGTAGGCGGGCAAAACCTGTCTCAAGGGTTCGAATCCCTTTCTCTCCGCCATTTATCGGGGTGTAGCTCAGCTTGGTAGAGCGCCTGCTTCGGGAGCAGGAGGCCGCACGTTCAAGTCGTGTCACTCCGACCATGTCGGTATCCACGCGGGTGTAGCTTAATGGTAAAGCCCTAGCCTTCCAAGCTAGTTACGTGGGTTCGATTCCCATCACCCGCTCCACGTTCACACCAGTGGCATCATGAGATGGTCACTGCATGGTC
>NZ_WXEX01000038.1 GCF_009877435.1 Heliomicrobium gestii
CATTAAACAATCTTGTGAACCACTGCTGTTTCGGCATATCGCCGTTTCCAACGATATTCCTCTGCAACAGTCGTTCTTCTGCTGCTATCTCTAATACCGAAAAGGTATTGCACCGCTTCCGCATCAGCGACCAGCAACGGAATTGATTGGTTTCGCACGCTTTTGATTCGCAACTGTTCGATTTTCAAGGACCAGTTTTTTCTCGCCCGTTTGTCGAGCGGAATTACATATTATCACTTTTGGTTCGACATTGCAACCGGTATTTTTAGGAATTTACCTATTGGTGGGCGATGACAGGATCGAACTGCCGACATCCTGCTTGTAAGGCAGGCGCTCTCCCAGCTGAGCTAATCGCCCATGAAAGATGGTGACCCGTAGGGGATTCGAACCCCTGTAACCGCCGTGAAAGGGCGGTGTCTTAGACCGCTTGACCAACGGGCCATCATGGTGATCCATGCTGGACTCGAACCAGCGACACCCTGATTAAAAGTCAGGTGCTCTACCAACTGAGCTAATGGATCAAGAGTTGCTGGTGGAGGGAGAAGGATTCGAACCTTCGAAGGCAGAG
>NZ_WXEX01000039.1 GCF_009877435.1 Heliomicrobium gestii
CGGAGAGACAGGTGGTGCATGGTTGTCGTCAGCTCGTGTCGTGAGATGTTGGGTTAAGTCCCGCAACGAGCGCAACCCTTATCCCCAGTTGCCAGCGAGAGAGTCGGGGACTCTGGGGAGACTGCCCGGGACGACCGGGAGGAAGGCGGGGATGACGTCAAATCATCATGCCCCTTATGTCTTGGGCTACACACGTGCTACAATGGGCGGTACAAACCGAAGCGAAGCCGTGAGGTGGAGCGAACCGGAGAAAGCCGCTCACAGTTCGGATTGCTCTCTGCAACTCGAGAGCATGAAGGCGGAATCGCTAGTAATCGCGGGTCAGCATACCGCGGTGAATACGTTCCCGGGCCTTGTACACACCGCCCGTCACACCACGAAAGTTGGCAACACCCGAAGTCGGCGAGCTAACCGCAAGGAGGCAGCCGCCGAAGGTGGGGTCGATGATTGGGGTGAAGTCGTAACAAGGTAGCCGTATCGGAAGGTGCGGCTGGATCACCTCCTTTCTATGGAGTCGACGCACGTATCGCAACTGTTTGATTTTGAGGGA
>NZ_WXEX01000041.1 GCF_009877435.1 Heliomicrobium gestii
CGTCTTGCCGAAGCTTCGGTGGCCTGTTTAGCCCCGTGTCATTTTCCGCGCAGAGTCACTCGACCAGTGAGCTATTACGCACTCTTTCAATGGTGGCTGCTTCTAAGCCAACATCCTGGTTGTCTGGGCAACTCCACATCGTTTTCCACTTAACAGGCACTTTGGGACCTTAGCTGTCGGTCTGGGCTGTTTCCCTCTTGACGACGGATCTTAGCACTCGCCGTCTGACTCCCGGGCATAAATGCGGGCATTCTGAGTTTGACAGGGTTCGGTAACCGGTGAAGGCCCCTAGCCCTATCAGCGCTTTACCTCCCGCATTCTTATATCCCGAGGCTAGCCCTAAAGCTATTTCGGGGAGAACCAGCTATCTCCGGGTTCGATTGGAATTTCTCCCCTACCCACACCTCATCCGCCGACTTTTCAACGTCGGTCGGTTCGGGCCTCCACGAAGTTTTACCTCCGCTTCACCCTGGACATGGGTAGATCACCCGGTTTCGGGTCTGCAGCCACGAACTTGACGCCCT
>NZ_WXEX01000042.1 GCF_009877435.1 Heliomicrobium gestii
TTTTTTCTTGCCCGTTTACCGGGCGAGAATTATCATATCACGTTTCATTTGGTTTTTCAACTGGTATTTTTAAGTATTTATTTGGTGTTTCCTAAAAAAACCAGGGAGTCGCAAACAACCAGATATAGATCCATTCTTTTGCGACAACAAACGAAGCGCCCCATACAGACAGGCATCACCAAGTACATCTGTCACAAATGGGGATAGAGAAAAGACTGGTGCGAAAGGAGGGATTTGAACCCTCACGGTTGCCCACACGCCCCTCAAACGTGCGCGTCTGCCAGTTCCGCCACTCTCGCATGAATTCTGGAGCCACTGACCGGGATTGAACCGGTGACCTTATCCTTACCAAGGATACGCTCTACCAACTGAGCTACAGCGGCGTAGGAATTTTGAAGATCGACCTTGATAACCATTGCTTCTGATCATTCTAATGAAACAGTGGAGCGGAAGACGAGATTCGAACTCGCGACCCTCGCCTTGGCAAGGCGATGCTCTACCGCTGAGCTACTTCCGCATT
>NZ_WXEX01000043.1 GCF_009877435.1 Heliomicrobium gestii
TATTGCAGCTTTACGATATACACACTCTGTGTAGTTTTGATGGAGAAAGCCCACGGCTTTTGCGAGCAGTGGGCTTTTGTATATCTGATCTATGGTAAACCGGGTAAAAGCCACCGTTGAATCGTTTCCATTTAATCAGTAGTTAAATGGATAAGTCACAGATTGGATAAAAATACCGTTGACAATTCGGTGTCTAGTTGCTAAAATACAATTCCGTCGCGACAAACGACGGAGATAACGCCCATCAACATTGGGGTGTAGCCAAGCGGTAAGGCAGCGGACTTTGACTCCGCCATTCGTTGGTTCGAATCCAGCCTCCCCAGCCATTTTTATCATCCAAACCATGATCCATTAGCTCAGTTGGTAGAGCACCTGACTTTTAATCAGGGTGTCGCTGGTTCGAGTCCAGCATGGATCACCATCGATGGCCCGTTGGTCAAGCGGTCTAAGACACCGCCCTTTCACGGCGGTTACAGGGGTTCGAATCCCCTACGGGTCACCATCTTCTC
>NZ_WXEX01000044.1 GCF_009877435.1 Heliomicrobium gestii
CGAGAACCCTGAGCATCTCGATAAAAGAACTTGTGGATACCGGCGTCGCAAGGAAGCGGTACAGAGGAAGCCGCAAGTGGCGTCCCAGTTGCTCGATCATGTCCTAGCAGCGGATATAACAGCGGATTATGTGTTGATGGACACCTGGTTTACCAATGAGCCCATGATTGCGTGCATCGTGGAGAAAGGGCTTCATGCAATCGGCATGGTCAAGGAATTAAAGCAACGCTATTGCTTGGCAGGGGCATCCTACTCGCTATCCCAACTGCGTTCCCGCTTCGTGGCCAAAAACGGTTCGGAAATCATCGGCTCGATCTGTGTCCAGACCAAGCAAGGCATCCCCGTGAAGCTTGTATTCATTCGCAACCGCAATAATCCCAGAGAATGGCTCGCGTTGTTGAGTACGGATACAACCCTGGAAGCGTCAGAAATCGTGCGCATTTACGGCATGCGCTGGAGCATTGAAGTGTTTTTCAAGTCCACCAAGTCCTTA
>NZ_WXEX01000045.1 GCF_009877435.1 Heliomicrobium gestii
AGAGAACCCGGAGCATCTCGATAAAAGAACTTGTGGATACCGGCGTCGCAAGGAAGCGGTACAGAGGAAGCCGCAAGTGGCGTCCCAATTGCTCGATCATGCCCTAGCAGCGGATATAACAGCGGATTATGTGTTGATGGACACCTGGTTTACCAATGAGCCCATGATTGCGTGCGTAGTGGAGAAGGGGCTTCATGCAATCGGCATGGTCAAGGAATTAAAGCAACGCTATTCCTTGGCAGGGGCATCCTACTCGCTTTCCCAACTGCGTTACCGCTTCGTGGCCAAAAACGGTTCGGAAATCATCGGCTCGATCTGCGTCCACACCAAGCAAGGCATCCCCGTGAAGCTTGTATTCATTCGCAACCGCAATAATCCCAGAGAATGGCTCGCGTTGTTGAGCACGGATACAACCCTGGAAGCGTCAGAAATCGTGCGCATTTACGGCATGCGCTGGAGCATTGAAGTATTTTTCAAGTCCACCAAATCCTTG
>NZ_WXEX01000046.1 GCF_009877435.1 Heliomicrobium gestii
GTTCGCAAAACGAACAGCCGGTACTTTCGCGATCAGATTCAGGCATTGGAACGGCTGGCTGGCGAAGCGACTGCCGATACCCTGCTTGCCGCGATCCAGCAGTGCAATGAGGTGCAGCGCTATAGCGTGCAAAAGCTCCGCGAGACACTGTCCAGCCTCCAGATGAACGCAACGCCCAACCACCCAACACCCGCTGCGACGGTCGCTTCGACCACTGAAGTCCTCGCAGCGACCGCTCGGCTGAAGCATTTGCAAGGCCAAGCCGCCCGGCGAGAGATCGGCGACTATACCCGTTGCCTCAAAGGAGCATGACCATGCGCGCAGGCCGACAACTGGATGACCTATTGCAACAGTGCCATTTTCATCAGCGCAGCGAACAGCTTGCGCCCATGGCCAACGAAGCCACAACCGCGGATCTTCCTTATCTGGCATTTCTCGAACAGGTGCTGGTTTCCGAAATCGATGCCCG
>NZ_WXEX01000047.1 GCF_009877435.1 Heliomicrobium gestii
TGGGCATCGATTTCGGAAACCAGCACCTGTTCGAGAAATGCCAGATAAGGAAGATCCGCGGTTGCGGCTTCGTTGGCCATGGGCGCAAGCTGTTCGCTGCGCTGGTGAAAATGGCATTGTTGCAATAGGTCATCCAGTTGTCGGCCTGCGCGCATGGTCATGCTCCTTTGAGGCAACGGGTATAGTCGCCAATCTCTCGCCGGGCGGCTTGGCCTTGCAAATGCTTCAGCCGAGCGGTCGCTGCGAGGACTTCGGTGGTCGAAGCGACCGTCGCAGCGGGGGATGGGTGGTTGGGCGTTGCGTTCATCTGGAGGCTGAACAGTGTCTCGCGGAGCTTTTGCACGCTATAGCGCTGCACCTCATTGCACTGCTGGATCGCAGCAAGCAGGGTATCGGCAGTCGTTTCGCCAGCCAGCCGTTCCAATGCCTGAATCTGATCGCGAAAGTACCGGCTGTTCGTTTTGCGAAG
>NZ_WXEX01000048.1 GCF_009877435.1 Heliomicrobium gestii
CCACTCTTCGAAGCTCTTGTTGGACGTGATGATGATCGATGTCCGCTGGTACAGGTCATTGACCAGTTGGAAGAACTGATTGGCTTCGGTGCGTGTGATTGGCAGAAACCCAAGTTCGTCGATGATCACCAGATCGGCTTTCCGGATGGCCCGCAAGGCACGATGGGCCTTCGGATCGGTGCTTTCTGTGCGAAAGGCGCTGACCAGTTGGTCCATGGAGATGAAGCGCACCTTGTAGCCCTTGTCTACGGCAGCGCCGCCAATGGCAACGGAGAGATGCGTCTTTCCTGTGCCGGGAGGTCCGAGAAAAAACACGTTGAAGGCATCATCGATCCACTGCATGGTCGTCAACTGTTGGATGTGCCGCTTTGAGATGGCGGCTTGAAAGGCAAAGTCAAAGTCCTCCAGGGTGCGCACGTAGGGAAAGCCGGCTTGGCGAAGGCGGGATTCCATCGCCTTGTTCTCT
>NZ_WXEX01000049.1 GCF_009877435.1 Heliomicrobium gestii
CACTTTAAGTTAACATGCGGTCGTGGCGGAATTGGCAGACGCGCTAGATTCAGGTTCTAGTAGTCGCAAGGCTGTGGAGGTTCAAGTCCTCTCGACCGCACCAACTCTTACAATTATGATGTTGACCATCTGGTTGCAGTGGTTTACCTGATTTAAAGCGCAAACAAATTAATGCTTAAAAATACCAGTTGCAACTTCGAGACAAACGTGGTAATATGTAATTCCGCTCGACAAACGAGCGAAAAAAACTGGTCCTTGAAAATCGAACAGTTGCGAATCAAAAGCGTGCGAAACCAATCAATTCCGTTGCTATTCGCTGATACGGAAGCGGTGTAATACCTTTTCGGTATCAAAGCTAGCAGCAGAAGAACGGCTTGTCGCAGAGGAATATCGTTGGAAACGGCGATGTGCCGAAA
>NZ_WXEX01000050.1 GCF_009877435.1 Heliomicrobium gestii
AGAAGAAGATGGTGACCCGTAGGGGATTCGAACCCCTGTAACCGCCGTGAAAGGGCGGTGTCTTAGACCGCTTGACCAACGGGCCGCATGATGGTGATCCATGCTGGACTCGAACCAGCGACACCCTGATTAAAAGTCAGGTGCTCTACCAACTGAGCTAATGGATCATATAGGTGGCTGGGGTGGCTGGATTCGAACCAACGAATGGCGGAGTCAAAGTCCGCTGCCTTACCGCTTGGCTACACCCCAACGAAACTCACCAAGGGTGATATGGGACATGGTTTGCCCCTTGAAAACCACACATCGGATGATTGTAAAGCAGCAAGAGAAAGGTCAAGTCCTCGACCGATTCGTACCCGTCGACTGAACGCCTCACGGCGCGTACATCTCGGGCCGATCTACCAGGTCATCA
>NZ_WXEX01000051.1 GCF_009877435.1 Heliomicrobium gestii
CCAATGGTCCAAAACCGGGCGTTTAGCGGAAGCGTAGCAAAAACGTCAGGGGGAAGCGGGTCAGTTACTTACGCGTTAACGGGCGGCAACCTATTGCCGGCGGGACTTAGCTTGAATGCGACGACAGGCGCCATAACGGGGACGCCGACAGTCAGCGGCGCCTACGACTTTACGATTGAGGCAACCGATTCGTCGACTCCGCCGCTGACTGCAACGCAGCAGTACACCGGAACCATCGTAACGTCGATGGTACTGCCCACGACGTTGCCACCAATGGTCCAAAACCGGGCGTTTAGTGGAAGCGTCGCAAAAACGTCAGGGGGAAGCGGGTCAGTTACCTACGCGTTAACGGGCGGCAACCTATTGCCGGCGGGACTTAGCTTGAATACGACGACAGGCGCCATAACG
>NZ_WXEX01000052.1 GCF_009877435.1 Heliomicrobium gestii
TCGGTGACGGTGAGCGGCGGGACAGTGACGATCGGTCAGACGGTGACCGCCCAGAGCAATGAAGACGGTTGGCTGTACCTGGCGCCGTCGGGAAGCACGGTGACAGATAAAGCGAGCCTGGATGGGTTGGTCAGCGGCGGAACAGCGACGAAAGTGAGCGCGACGGCGAACAGCGACGCAGCGCTGGCGACATCGACGCTGGCTGCCGGGAACTATAAGGTGTACGCCGTGGACGGGACCGGCAACGTGTCGGCAGCGTCGTCGGCGACGATCACCTTGCAAACGCCGGACTCCACGCCGCCAACGGTGACGGTGAGCGGCGGGACAGTGACGATCGGGCAGACGGTGACGGCCCAGAGCAATGAAAACGGTTGGCTGTACCTGGCGCCG
>NZ_WXEX01000053.1 GCF_009877435.1 Heliomicrobium gestii
TGTGATCGGTCAAGTGTTTTGGTCAAAAATCGGCCATTAATTTTGGACTTTTTTTGGCCATTATGCATGGCCGGTTTTCATTGCTGAAATTCCAATCGCAACCAATTTTGTGGATTTTGGGTACCCATATGTCCAAGAATCGTACATTCAACCTGGGTCTTGAGCATATGGGTACCCAAACCTATCCTTTCGAGAGATTGTGTCTTCGGCGCGGTTGTCCGGGGAAGCCTTGACGCGGCAGGGTTGTCGTTTGGCGCCGACGGGAACTCAGGAACAAGGAACCCGGAGTTCCCGTCGGGTTTTCATATTACCCTGCCTTTCAT
>NZ_WXEX01000054.1 GCF_009877435.1 Heliomicrobium gestii
ATGAAGATGGTGACCCGTAGGGGATTCGAACCCCTGTAACCGCCGTGAAAGGGCGGTGTCTTAGACCGCTTGACCAACGGGCCGTTGATGGTGATCCATGCTGGACTCGAACCAGCGACACCCTGATTAAAAGTCAGGTGCTCTACCAACTGAGCTAATGGATCATGTTACGCGAAACCAGGTAAATGGCTGGGGTGGCTGGATTCGAACCAACGAATGGCGGAGTCAAAGTCCGCTGCCTTACCGCTTGGCTACACCCCAGTGATGGTGGAGGGAGAAGGATTCGAACCTTCGAAGGCAGAG